>URVP01000202.1 GCA_900551345.1 uncultured Eubacteriales bacterium | reverse complement strand
TTATAATCCGCCGCCGGAAGTTTTTTATATGCTTTACCGTACTGGCTTTTATTTATCATTTCTTGCGAATGTTCTATTCTCGCACCGACTGAAAAACTCTTTTGCTCCATTGCTATATTGCGATTTTGGAGCATAAGAAAAGTATCTCTTGCACTGTGGCCGATGGCTAAAATAACATTGTCACATTCTATCTCTTTATATTCGCCGTCTGCAACATATCCCAAGGAACAAACTTTTCCGTTTTTTCTTATAATCTTGGTAAACTTTGAAGAAAAAAGGACTTCTCCTCCGAGAGATATAATTTTACGGCGAAGATTTTTCACCGCTACCCGCAGTAAATCACTGCCGATATGCGCCTTTTCAAGATACAATATATTTTCCGGTGCACCGGCACTCACAAATTCGGTAAGGATTTTATGCTTTCGACCGTCTACCAAACCTTTTTTTAATTTTCCGTCGGAAAAAGCACCGGCTCCTCCTTCACCGAACTGTACATTACTTTCTTCGCACAGCTTGCCGCCGTTTTGAAATGCGGTTATATCCTTAAGACGCAGGTCAACTTCTTTTCCCCGTTCCAAAACTATGGGCATTGCACCGGCTTGGGCAAGCACAAGCGCCGCAAACATTCCGGCAGGACCGAATCCCACAATTACCGGTCTTTTTGAAAGGGTTGATTTCGGTATGTCATATTTAAAATTCTCTGCATAAACAGCGCCCCTGTTACGGCGTATAAAGGAAATACGCTTTTCATCATCATCGCTGTCAAGAAAAACTCCGGCAGTAATACGGTAATGAATATCCGTTTTGTCAGATGCAGCCACGGCACACTTTAAAACGGTTATTTCCTTAATCGAGCCGATATCTAATTTAAGAACACCGCACACATATTCACAAAGTATGTCACGGGTATAATCAAGGGGCATTCGGATATTGTTGATTTTTATCATTTTATATCACTTCGACGCATATTTTAATTTGCCTCGGCTTCGCAGTAAAGGCATCTGTATACCTTATTTTCACGATCGGTGCAAACGAAAATGTGCGGTATTTCCTGCTCTGTTGTGGTTATGCAGCGTGGATTTTTACAGAAGATTACATTTGTTATCCTGTCGGGCAAAGATATGGTCTTTTTGTCCGCAAGACGTCCTTCCTTAATTACATTAACGGTAACATCAGGATCAACATAACCCAATATATCCATATTAATGTCAATATCCGCATCAATCTTAATAATGTCCTTCCTGCCCATTTTGGAGCTTGCAACATTTTTAATTATGGCAACGGAGCAGTCAAGACGGTCAAGCTTAAGCAGATTATAAATCTTCATGCCGTTTCCTGCGGTGATATGGTCAATTACTATTCCGTTTTTAATTGAATCTATATTCATCACTGCACCTCCAAAAGCTTAAGTATAAGTGCCATTCGCATTATTTTTCCGTTGAAAACCTGTTTAAAGTAGCAGGCTCTGGGGTCGTTGTCTATCGCAACGGATATTTCATTCACACGGGGCAGAGGATGCATAACAGACATATCCTGTTTTGCATTTTTAAGTTTATCGGGAGTTAATATATAGCTGTCTCTGAGACGGAGATAATCCTCCTCGTTAAAGAATCGCTCCTGCTGAACACGGGTCATATACAGAATATCCAGCTGAGGGATAACATCTTCAAGACTGCGTGTTTCAATATATTCAATTCCCTTATCCTCAATCATGGATTTTTTTACATATTCGGGAAGCCTTAACTCATCGGGAGAGATAAGAACAAACTTTATACCGCTGTATCTGGAAAGAGCAGAGATCAGAGAATGAACCGTTCTGCCGAATTTAAGGTCGCCGCAGAAACCTACCGTAAGATTATCAAGATGTCCCTTTTCACGATGTATGGTAAGCAAGTCTGCAAGGGTCTGGGTGGGGTGATTGTGTCCGCCGTCACCCGCATTTATAACAGGAATACTTGCGTTCATAGATGCAACAAGAGGCGCTCCCTCTTTGGGGTGACGCATTGCAATAATATCTGCATAGCAGGAAACCGTTTTAGCGGTATCTGCAACACTTTCCCCCTTGGATGCAGACGAAGAATTTGCACTGGATACAGACAAAACATTGCCGCCCAATTCGTACATTGCCGCTTCAAAAGAAAGCCTTGTTCTGGTTGACGGTTCAAAAAAGAGTGTTGCAAGCTTTTTACCCTTGCACTTTTCACTGTACTTTGACGGGTTGGCAATTATATCCTCCGCTTTGCTTAAAAGCTCTTCTATCTCTTGTGTTGAAAGTTCAAGAATATCTATAAGGCTTTTCATTTTGCTCCTCCTATCCAGCTTTCGTCAGAAGGATTATTGCGGAAAGCAATAAGTCTTGAAATATCCTCTTGCTTGATATAACCGGTCTGAGCAGCTACATTTGCAATACAGTCAAAATCCGTAAGGCTTATGTTTTTAACATTTGCCCCTGCAAGGCGGTCAAGGCCTTTCTGCATACCGTATGTAAAAATGGAAACTACCCCCAGCACCTGTGCACCGGCTTCTCTTAAAGCCTCTACAACTTCAATAACGCTGCCGCCGGTTGAGATAAGATCCTCTACAACAACAACCTTTTGACCTTTTTCAAGTTTGCCTTCAATACGGTTTTGTCTTCCGTGATCTTTTGCTCCGCTTCTTACATATCCCATAGGCAGGTCAAGAATATGTGCCGTTATGGCAGCATGCGCTATACCTGCCGTTGATGTACCCATAAGCACCTGGGCTTCGGGATAATTTTCTTTTATAAGCTGTGCAAGACCGTTTTCAACATCACATCTTACATCAACCGATGTAAGGGTAAGACGGTTGTCGCAGTATACGGGACTTTTGATTCCCGACGCCCATGTGAAAGGCTCTTCAGGTCTGAAAAACACCGCCTTAATTTTAAGTAAATCTTCAGCAATTCTTCTTTGAAGTTCAGTCATTTTATCTTCTCCTTATCC
>URVP01000201.1 GCA_900551345.1 uncultured Eubacteriales bacterium | reverse complement strand
AGGCAAGGGGCAGCGCTAAAGTCTATCCATCCGGGTTTTTGCGATTCTAACCTTTTATTTGTAGCTATTTTTACAGTGGGGACGGGCGCTCCCACGGGGGTGCCTCTGCCTGTTGTAAATAAAATCATATGTACGCCTGCAGCAGTAAGATTTGTAATTGCTACAATGTCGTTTCCCGGTCCGTTAAGAATTGATAATCCGTTTTTTGTAACCGTATCTCCGGTTGTGAGGACATCTGTAACCTGTGCCATGCCGCCTTTTTGAACACACCCCAGTGATTTTTCTTCCAGAGTGGTTATTCCTCCGGCTTTATTGCCCGGAGAGGGATTTTCGTAAATTTCCTGACCGTGACGGCGGAAATAGTCTTTAAAATCATTTATCAGTTTTACTGTTTTATCAAAGACTTTACGGTTTATGCAGCGTTCCATTAATATACGCTCTGCTCCGAATGCCTCGGGGATTTCAGTAAGAACCGTACTGCCGCCGCTGTTTATCAGCATGTCGGAAAACCTGCCTACAAGAGGGTTTGCGGTTATTCCGCTGTATCCGTCGCTGCCGCCGCATTTAAGCCCTACTTTTAATTTGCTTACGGGCTGAGGCGTTCTTTTAAAGGATTGTGCGTATTCTTTCAGCTCCTCAACCAACGCTGTTCCCTGTGCGATTTCGTCGGGGGAGTCCTGACAGTTTAAAAATTTAACACGGCGGGGGTCGTACTCACCCAGCACTTTTTTAAATTCGGTTATGTTATTGTTCTCACAGCCAAGGCCCAATATAAGTACGCCGCCGGCGTTGGGGTGATTTACCAGACCTTTAAGTATAAGCTGAGTGGTTTTATGGTCGTCGCCCAGCTGTGAGCAGCCGAAGGGGTGGGGAAAGCAAAATGCCCCCGTTTTTTCGGCAATTGCCCGAGCGGCTCCGTTTACACAGCCTACGGTATTAACAATCCATATGTCGTTTCGTATACCTACATCACCGTTATCACGAAGATAACCCATAAATGTTGCGTTCTTTGCTTCATACGCAAGGTCAAAAACTTTGTGATTATATGTGTATTCTTCGTTTTCTTTAAGATTGGTTTTAAGATTGTGCGTATGCACATGCTCACCCTTTTTTATGGGGCAGAGAGCATGACCTATGGGGAATCCGTATTTTATGATGTTTTCCCCCTGTGCAATATCACGAAGGGCATATTTATGCCCGTTTTCGATATTTACTTCCACATTGTCCAGCGGATTAATTATCATACTTTTCTACCTCCCCTTTAAGAAAGGAGATGTCCTCGCCCCACAAGTCGGTATTTGAGAGAATATCGCCCAAGCAATAGCTGTTGATATATTTGACGATTTGCTCATCGTCGTTTGCCATACCGCTTCTGTAAAATTTAATAAGACAGTACAGAGAATAGATCAGATTTCGGGGCATCTTATCATATTTCTTAATGTATTCAAGAATGGAAGGAAGAACACGCACTTTGAATTTACTGATTGAGTTAAGTGCAATTGCGCTGCATTCATGGTGAATATAAGGGTTTTTAAACCGCTCAAACACATCGTTTGCATATGCAGTCAATTCATCTTCGGGCATATCCAGCGTGGGAATAATCTCATCGTATACGCATTGTCTTATAAATCCATAGATTTCTTCATCCTCCATGCATTCTTTAACAGTCTTTTTACCCTTAAGCATTGCATAAGGAATCATGCATGTGTGAGCACCGTTAAGTATGCGTACCTTGCGGGTGTGGTATTTTTCAATATCATCGGTAAATATTATGTTAAGATCTGTTTTATCAAAAGGAAGTTCCTGCTTAACTTTATTCCCGTTTTCGATAACCCACAGGTGGTAAAGTTCGCTTGTGTTGAAAAACGGAGTATCTTTTTCGGGAGGGATATTTTCTCCTTTCGGATACCCTGTTACTATACGGTCAACAAGTGTATTGCAAAATATGTTTTCCTCTTCAATCCAGCTGATAAAATCCTGCCCTAAATTCCATTCGCTGCCGTAGCGTAAAATAAGTTTTTTCAGCTCTTCGCCGTTTTTATCAATCAGTTCACAGGGCAGAAATACAAAACCTTTGCCATTTAGGGTGAAGCGTTTGTATAAAAGAGCAGTTATGCGTGCAGGAAATGATTTTTGCGGAGCACTGTCCAATTTGTCCTCACTGTTGTATGTTATGCCGGCTTCCGTGGTGTTTGAGATTATGTATCGCAAATCCGGGTTTTGTGCAAGGTTTAGATATTCTTCATAATCCTCATACGGATTGACGCATCTTGAAATAATGTTTATGTCCTGAGCATAGCTTGTGGGGTTTCCTTCTTTCAGTCCTCTTGCCACATGAGTATATTTGCACCCTACCTTTTCAAAATCGCCGCAGTGTCCGCCGGGGCGGGGCTGTACTATAACTATGCTGCCTTCAAAATCAGTTGTATCATTCAAAGTTTGGAAGAAACATTCGATAAATCCTCTTAAAAAGCGTCCTTCCCCGTATTGCAGTATTTTTTCTTGCATGTATTATATGTCTCCCTTTATTGTTATGACAAGTCGATTCCAGCTTCGGTTGCAGCTTTGTAGTAGCTTAATACCGGCCAGAATTCCTGTGCGAAAGTTTTTGTCCCCAATCCTTCATTGATTACCGAATCGCCCTCTATTCGTTTGGCGATACCGAGCGGAGGTATGTTTTTTGACTTCCACAGTTTAAATTGGTCAACGCCTGCTTCAATGTATTTTTTGTCGCCGGTCAGCTCGTAAGCAATGGCAAGCGGCTCAAGAGCATTGGCGCCGCTGGGCTTTTGCAGTGACGGAAGCTCTTTATAATAGAAGATTCCTGTTTCAGTGCGGCAGTTTTCGATAAGGTCGTCTACTGCGCGAAGTATCATACTTTTTATTTTCTCCTGCGGTGAAATTCTGTAATAACGCATAAGGCTTGCTATTGCAATTGCAATCATAAAAACTACTCTGATTACCGTATTGTCTGTAT
>URVP01000200.1 GCA_900551345.1 uncultured Eubacteriales bacterium | reverse complement strand
CGGCATACGAGATTCCTCTACGTCTCGTGGGCTCGGAATGTGTATAAGAGACAGCACATTTACCGTATATTTTCCGGACGGCTCAACATTCATGGCTTTTGCAATTGTTTGGTATACTTTTGATATACTTTCCTGACGCCAATGGGAATCCGTCAGATAATAATCGTCAGCGGTAAGCTTATCAAAAATAGGTATATATTCTATGTTTATATTATCTGCCATTATGCCGGCAAGAGCGTCATAATCAATTGAGGGATAGCCGTTCTTTTCCGCAAGATAATAATTCTTATCGGGAATGATTGTATAATATACATTGCAGTCGGAATTTTCCAGATATGTTTGATAAATATGATTTATCTTTTCGGTCATGTTATTTACCGAATCGGTATTTAGGGGATATTCCAGTTTTGAAATATGACCGTCGGCAAAATAAATGCCGTCTATGTCCTTTTGCATAAGTACATCATACTGAAAAACGGCGTTAAGCTTTCTGAAATCCTCTCTGAGAGGGAATTGATCGCTTATATATTTATCAAAATTGTCCATAGCAGCGCCGTCCGAAAGAGAATCGAATGTAATTTCGGGGAATGAAGCCAGTTTTCTTCTTTCCGAAACTGAAATATCATCAGGTTCTTTTACGGCAGATGCTACTAAAAACAGACTTATAAACGCAATAAAAATTATGGGTGTGATTTTATTCATAAAGACACCTCTTGCAAATTAAAATCTGAAATAAAGGAACGGGTTAAACGAACCTTCAGCCAAATAAGCAGTGGACAAAACCAAAAGGAGTGTTATAACAACGGGTTCTGCCCAAAATACGGCTTTACTATGTTTAATCTTTTCGTAGAGCATTTTAACAAGTGGAGTTGCTCCTACCACGGCTATTAAGAAAAGCACAAAATAGCTCTTTAAATAATAAAGGGTAATATCGTTTACAAATGGGAGTTTTGCAAATGAGAACATTGCAGGCAGCATTTCTTTAGCTTGCCCGTTAAATATTACAAAACTTATCAGCACGAAAAACAAAACATACAGATGATTAAAAAATGACGGCAGTTTTTTTATAAAATTGCCTATAAAGAGTTTTTCTGCAACCAAGAACACGAAAAAGTAGAGTCCCCACAGAACAAAATTCCAGGCGGCACCGTGCCAAAGGCCTGTTACAAACCAAACTGCAAATATATTAAAGAGCCATCTTTTGGTTGACACCCTGTTTCCGCCAAGGGGGATATAAACATAATCACGAAACCATGTTCCCATAGAAATATGCCATCTTCTCCAAAATTCGGCAATGCTTTTTGAAATGAACGGGTAGTTGAAATTTTCAGGGAAAGAGAATCCGAAAATCTTTCCCAAACCTATTGCCATATCACTGTATGCAGAAAAATCAAAGTAGACCTGAAGCGTATAAGCTACAGCATACAGCCAGTAAAGAAGAACGGACTTATCCGTTACGGTTGAAAAAGCATTTCCGAAATCGCCCAAGATGTTGGCGATAAGAACTTTTTTTGCAAGACCTATAACAAAACGGCATACGCCGTAAGACAGGTTTTGCATACTGTAGGTTCTTTTTTTAAGGTCAGCTTCGATTGATGAGTACCGTACAATGGGGCCTGCTACCAGCTGAGGAAACATGGTAACATATGTTGCAAAAGACAGAAAGTTCTTTTGCGCCGACACATTGCCGCGATACACATCAATCGTATAGCTCATAGTTTGAAATGTGTAAAAACTTATGCCAATGGGGAGCGAAACATTTAAAAGAGGTATCTGAGCTCCCACAAGAGAATTAATATTTTCGATAAAGAAATTGCTGTATTTAAAATAGCCTAAAAGTCCTAAATTAACAACAAGCGAAACAACAAGAGCAGCAACAGAGATTTTTTTATTTTGCCTGTACCTTTCTATAATTAAGCCGCACAGATAGTCGGTTACGGTGGATATAACCATTATAACGACCAGCCATTGTTCACCGTAAAAATAGAATACCAGGCTGAATATAAGCAAAGTTAAATTTTTAAGAGGGGTAGGCATTATAAAATATAACGCTATCACAATTGGTAAAAACCAATATAAAAACACTAAGCTGGAAAAAACCATACTTGCTGCTCCTTTTTAGTTATATGTTATCTGTCAACCCTTGCACTGCATTGGTTGTTTGTTACTGTTTTAAAGGCTTGGTAAATATTGTTAGCCGTTGCAGAATCTGCCATTACCAAAAGCACATAGTCGCCGTATGTGGAGGTAAATACGCTTTCAGCTTCAACACAGATCCATTTTCTGGGGTCTACACCGCTGCGCATAGAGCTTGCTACCGAAGATGCGGAATCATTTTTAACCTTTACTGCACAAAGAGAATATGCAATGGAACCTATCAAAGTTTCTGAATATACAGCTTCCGAAATGTTATCGGCACTGTCAAGGCCTAAATAGTATTTAAGCTGATTTGCATCAGATAAGCTAACTTGAGTTGTGGGTGCTACTCTAATCTGAAAGTTATCCGTGTTATCATATATTTTGGACACCATGTCAGAGAGTGAAGTAAAAGAAGGAGCTTGCGGCTCTGCCGGTTTTTCGGGCTGTGCAGGTGTTTCGGGCTGAGACGGCTGCTGAGGTTTAGTCTGGGTTGAAGTTTCGGTTTTATGTGCAGACTGATTTGTTGCAGCAGTTTCAGTTTTGCCGGAAGTTTCGGTTTTAGCTTCTTCTTTGTCGTCTGATTTAGAATCTTCTTTTGATTCTTCTTCCTTCTTTTCGTCTTGTTTGTCAGCATCTTTCTTTTCGTCTTCGCTGCCTACAACAAGTTCTTGTTCTTTTTCGTCCTTTGGCGCAGCGGAATGTAAGCATATATTACTGAGCTGAAGTAATGTTTAACACACCGTCAGATACGCCGATGAACTGTGCATCAAGCAAAGCCGTGTAAAAATCAACGGGTACATAAGTAAGGTCGTTTATAAGCTGAGGAGCAGCCGAAAGAGTAA
>URVP01000199.1 GCA_900551345.1 uncultured Eubacteriales bacterium | reverse complement strand
CATTAAGTTCAAAATTACCCTGAGATGCGGCCACTCCTACTGCTACATCGTTACCCATTACCTGTACGGCAACCATTGTAACGGCTTCACACTGAGTGGGATTTACCTTACCGGGCATGATAGATGAACCGGGTTCATTTTCCGGAATAAGTATTTCGCCAAGACCGTCTCTGGGGCCGCTGGCTAGCCAGCGTACATCGTTAGCAATCTTCATCATATCGCATGCAAGCGCCTTTATTGCACCGTGAGCAAAAACAAACTCGTCTTTTGAAGTAAGTGCATGGAACTTATTAGGTGCGGTAACAAAGTTTTTACCGGTGATGTCAGAAACCATCTGTGCAACCGTCTCACCAAAACCTTGAGGAGCATTAAGACCCGTTCCTACTGCCGTGCCGCCCAATGCCAGTTCGCTTAAAGGCTTAACAGCAATTTTAAGAAGCTCTACATCACGCTCAAGGCTTGAACGCCATCCGCTGATTTCCTGGCTGAATTTAATAGGTGTTGCATCCTGAAGATGAGTTCTGCCGCTCTTAACGATACCTTCATTTTCCTCTTCAAGGCGTTTAAATGTGGCAATGAGAGTTTCGCATGCAGGGATAAGGCGGTCCTCAATCATAAGCACCGCAGCAATATGCATGGCGGTAGGGAATGTATCGTTTGACGACTGACTCATATTTGCATCGTCGTTTGGATGAAGCAATTTTTTACCGGCAACATTATTGCCGTAATTTGCAATAACTTCGTTAGTATTCATGTTGGACTGTGTACCGGAACCGGTCTGCCATACCACAAGAGGGAAATTATCATTCAAATTCCCTGCCATGATTTCATCACAAGCCTTACTGATTGCCTCCAGCTTTTCGGATGTCATCTTTTCGGGACGAAGACGGTTATTTGCCATAGCCGCTGCCTTTTTAAGTATACCGAAAGCATGAATAATTTCAGCAGGCATTGTTTCAATATTTACGCCTATTTCAAAATTCTCATGACTTCTTTGAGTCTGTGCTCCCCATAACTTATCTGCGGGAACTTTAACTTCACCCATAGAATCATGTTCAATACGGTATTCCATTATTATGTCCTCCTAATGTGTTTGCTTAAATTTCAATATTTTTAATAATATCCTTAAGAGTATCTGCACTGTGGCGAAGAGCTTTAATCTCATCATCGCTCAGGGGAAGAATTACCTTGCTGCGTATACCCTTGTTTCCAACAACATTTAAAGTACTCAGGCACACATCATCAATACCATATTCGCCGTTGAGCATCGTTGATACGGTCATGGTAGTATCAATACCGCTCAAAAGAGTCTTACAGATATGGCAAACGGAAATAGAAATTGCATAGAATGTTGCACCTTTTCTTTCAATAACTTTACCGCCTGATTTACGAACATATTCCTCCACCGCTGCATAATCAAGCGGAGGTCTTACATTATTTTTATCGATAAATGAATCTTTACATTCTGCAATCGGAATGTTTGAAATATTAGCAAGAGACCAGGGAACAAACGAAGAATCGCCGTGTTCGCCAAGTACATATGCATGTACATTTGTCTGACTTATTGAGAAATATTCCGAAAGCCTGGAACGAAGACGAGCAGTATCAAGAATTGTACCTGAACCGATAATTCTCTCCTGGGGAACACCCGAATATTTGCAGAACGCATATGTAAGGATGTCAACAGGATTACTTACCAGAAGATATACTGCATCAGATGCATATTTAGTAATTTGCGGGATAATGGTTTTAAGAACATTTACATTAGTCTGTGCAAGTTCAAGACGAGACTGACCGGCTTTTCTCGGTATACCCGAAGTGATAATAACAAGGTCGGAGCCTACAAGATCGGAGTAAGAGCCTGCATAAATGTTACAAGGATTGCAGAAAGGAAGTCCCTGTCTTATGTCAAGAGCTTCTCCGAGAGCTTTTTCGTTGTTTATATCAACCAGCACTATCTCTGATGCAAGACCGTAAACGGTCAGTGTGTAAGCGATTGTTGAACCAACGCTTCCGCTTCCGATAATTGAAATTTTGTTCATGTGATTAACTCCTTACTTTTTAAATTTTTATTTATGTTAATTATTTATTTATCATGTTTTTTAAGCACGCTTATAGCATCAATTATTGTCTTTTCATGTGCTTGCATTCCGTATTTATCAACCTCATTTTTATCTTTCGCTCCATGAGTAAGACAACCGGCTCCGCCTATGCATCCGCCAAGACAAGCCATACCTTCGATAAAGTTTACATCTAACATGTTTTTGTTCTTTTTAAGAAGAGCTGTACGGCATTCTTCAATACCGTCACAAGAAATGGCTTTAAGAGCAAAATCTTCAAGTCCTTGTTCTTTAAGGCCCTCGGCAACTGCATCAGCAAGACCGCCGCAGCGAGCAAAAATTCTGCCGAAATATGATGCATTGTCAAGTACGCCTTCTTCAAGAGACATAATGTCTATATCTCTACTGTCAAACAACGCCTGAAGTTCTTCAAAAGTTATGGCAACATCCACATACGGTTTTACGCTGTCCAACTGAACCTCCGCTTTCTTTGCGGTACACGGCCCTATAAATATCACTTTGGCATTTTCTTCCGTTTCCTTAATATACTTGGCTATTGATGCCATGGGAGAAAGATTATGTGAAACAAAAGGTACAATGTCAGGGAAATTTTGCTGTATATAAGTTACAAATGCAGGACAACAGGAGCTTGTAAGAAATCCTTTTTCTGCCAGCTCTTTTGATTCAGCCGCCGCAACCATATCTGCACCCAGTGCAGCCTCGATTACAGTATAAAAGCCTAATTCTTTAATGCCTGTAACTACCTGCCCCAGCTTAGCATATGTGAACTGGCTGGATATTGACGGTGCAACCACTGCATAAACCTTATATTTTTTATTATCTTCACTTTTTTTCAAAAGGTCGATGGCATCCAATATGAAAGATTTATCCATGATAGCCCCAAACGGACACTGATATACGC
>URVP01000198.1 GCA_900551345.1 uncultured Eubacteriales bacterium | reverse complement strand
GCACCATGACGGACAGAGAAAGATTTAATAACCAAATGCACTATAAACCGGTAGACAGATGCTTTAACATGGAATTCGGATACTGGCAAGAAAATTTTACTCAATGGTCAATTTTTAAAGATAATGGTATAAAAAGCAACGCTGAAGCCGACAGATTTTTTAGTTTTGACAGAATAGAATGTTTTTACGGTGACCTATGGATGAATCCGCCTTTTGAAGAAAAAATAATAGAGCGCAGAGGAGATAAAAACCTAATCATAACATCTGAAGGTTTATATGCTGAGGTTCCTGCTGACGGGCACGATACGATACCGCACTATGTTGGATCAAGCATCGAAACTCCCGACGATTGGAAAAAGGTAAAAGCTGAACGGTTCCGGCCGGAAACAATAAGAAAGGTAGACATAGATGCACTTAAGGCTAAGCATAAACCGGACAGAGATTATCCGTTAGGCATACACTGCGGCTCCATGATAGGTAACATCCGTGATTTGCTGACCTTTGAGGGTTTATGTTATGCGGTTTATGACTATCCTGAAATGGTAGAGGATATGGTTGAAACGGCCTGCATATTGGTTGAAAACATGCTTGACCAGGTGCTTCCTCATATTGATTTTGATTATGCCTCAGGATGGGAAGATATTTGTTTTAAAAACGGGCCCATTGTTTCCCCTGAATTTTTTAAAAAAGTAGTTATGCCCCGATACAAAAGAATAAACAAAAAACTTAAGGTATACGGTATTGATTTATGGTATACAGACTGCGACGGAGATATAAGGCCTATACTGCCGTATTTTTTAGAGGGCGGCATTAACTGCATGTTTCCTTACGAAGTTAACGGCTGCTGTCACCCGGCAGACCTTTTAAAAGAATACGGAAAAGATCTTAGAATAATGGGCGGCATAGATAAAATACAGCTAATAGAAGGAAAAGATGCTATAAAAAGATATCTTGAAAGCGTTGCGCCCCTTGTAGAACGGGGCGGATATATTCCCTTTTGCGATCATAGATGTCCCCCCGATGTATCAGAAGAAAATTATTTATATTACCTTGATTTGAAAAGAGAGATGTTTGGATTATGATTAATTATGATATATGTGTAATAGGCGGCAGTTGTACAGGAGTTTTCGCTGCAATTCGTGCAGCCCGCGAAGGCTTTTCCGTCTGCCTCATAGAAAGTAACAACTGTTTCGGTGGTACTGCAACAAGCGGTATGGTAAATATATGGCACAGTTTTTACGATACAGAATACAAAAATAAAATAATCGGCGGTCTTTCAAAAGAGGTTATTGACCTGCTTGACGAGAAAGATGCCGTAACAGAAACAAAGCAATCACCGTCAAGAGGATATACCTTTGACAGCGAACAGTTAAAATTTGTTCTGGACAGAATGGTGCTTGACGCAAAAATAACACCCTATCTTCATACAGCTTTTTACGATGCAGAAACAGAAAAAAATAAGATAAAAAATATAACCGTAGGAAATAAAGACGGTTTATTTAAGATTTCTGCCAAGTTCTATATCGACGCAACAGGAGACGGCGATTTATGCCGCCGTATAGGTGTCCCCTATTACGAAGATGAGGCATTACAGCCGCCCACAATGTGCGCAAGGTATTACGGAATAGGAAATGACCGGCTGCATCTTGTATCAGAGATTATTCGTGACCACGGCGAAGAGGTTGGACTGGGCAAAGATTGGGGATGGCGAGGCTTTACTCCCGGAAATGAGCTTTTTTCTCTTAATGCGGATAATCACATTTTTAATATGAACTGTGCAAAAGCAACGGATCTTACATACAGTGAAATTGAAGGCAGAAGAAAGGTAGAAGCAGTAGAAATCCTGCTGCGTAAATACCTGGACGATAAAATTCAAGTTACGGCACTTCCCTCATATGTAGGTATAAGAGAAACATATCATATAAAATCACATTATAAGGCAAAGGGCGATGAAATACTTTTAGGAAAACGATTTGACGATGCCATAATGAATGGATCATACCGTGTGGACTATCATCACGGCAACACCAGCGGAATTACATTTAAATATTTGGACGGAACCATGGAAACCATTCCGGAATCAGGAGCAAAGGCAGTATATTCAAGATGGCGCGACCACATAGATAATCCTCCGGTATTTTATCAGCTCCCGTACAGGGCTCTTATTCCGGAAACAGATATTGAGAATTTACTTATGGCAGGACGAATGATAGATGCAGACAGAGAGGCTTTCAGTGCGCTCAGGGTTATGGTAAACTGTAACCAGATGGGAGAAGCAGCCGGCGAAGCTGCTGCAATTGCTCTGTCAGACGGAATAAGCGCAAAGGATGTTTGCGGAAATAAGCTTAGAAAACGCCTTTCGGACAATGGAGCAATTATTCTTTAAATTTTAGATTTTAAACAACACAGAGAAACGGAATTGATATTATGAAAGTTCTGGCAGCAATGAGCGGCGGAGTTGACAGCTCCGTAACTGCATATTTATTAAAAACTCAAGGACACAGCGTAACGGGTATAACCATGAAACTCTATGACGGAGAAGATGAGTATATATCCAAAGAAAAAAGCTGCTGTTCTCTTGACGACATACAAGACGCAAGAAGAGTATGCGACGCTCTTGGGATTCCTTATTATGTATTAAATTTTAAAGACGATTTTAAAGAGCAGGTAATAAATAAATTTATACATGCCTATGAAACCGGTCATACTCCCAATCCATGTATAGACTGCAACAGATATATGAAGTTCAGCAAGCTTTTAAATGAATCAATAAAAATGGAGCTGGACGCTGTGGCAACAGGCCATTATGCACAAATAACCAAGCAGGGCGACAGATTTTTGCTGAATAAAGGTCTTGATACATCAAAAGATCAAAGCTATGTACTGTATTCTCTAACCCAAAATCAACTCGCTCATACACTGCTGCCTATAGGCGGACTTACAAAAAGTGAAGTAAGGGAAATAGCCCGGGAGCAGGGCTTTATAAATGCAAAAAAACATGACAGTCAGGATATATGC
>URVP01000197.1 GCA_900551345.1 uncultured Eubacteriales bacterium | reverse complement strand
CTTATGGCTGCTTATCGTCTTAAAAAAAATGACGCAAAGATAAATGTGGCAATCTACGACCGCGGTCACATGATAGAAAAGAGAACCTGTCCGGCAAATAAAAATAAAGGCTGCGTACATTGTAAGGTGTGCAGCATTACAAGCGGCTTTGCCGGAGCGGGAGCATTTTCGGACGGAAAGTTTAATTTGGGAACCGCTTACGGCGGAACTCTCGGCGAAGCGTTGGGCGACGATATGGCAATGGAGTATATCAATCAGGTTGATAAAACTCTTGAAAAATTTGCAGAGAACAATTACCCCAAGCTGTTTATGTCCAATGAGGAACTTAAGCTTAAATGCCTTAAAAACAATCTTCGCCTTTTGGATATGAATGTACGCCATCTGGGTACAGATAAAAATCTTGCTACCATGAAGCGTCTTATTGAATGGCTCAATGGCAAGGGAGTACAGCTTTTTTCCGATACCATAGTTACCAAGATAGACCAAAAAGACGGTCTTAACATACTTGAAGGGGAACAAGGTGAGCTGTGCAAAAGCAAAAATGTTATTATTGCCACCGGACGAGGCGGAGCCAAGTTTGTAAATGATTTTTGCAGACAGTATAATATCCCCATGGATTCAAATTCGGTTGATATAGGTGTTCGAGTGGAGATGAAGGATATTATATGGAGAGAGTTTTCATCTGCCATATATGAACCTAAAATCTTGTACAGAACAAAAACTTTTGAGGACAGAACCCGTATGTTCTGTTTTAATCAGGGCGGTCTTGTGTCTGCTGAAAATAATCACGGCATCATTACCGCAAACGGGCATTCTTATGCAGAGCCTGAAAAAAAGACGGAAAACTGCAACTTTGCGATTCTTTCTTCCATTCACTTCACCAAACCTTTCAATAAGCCTACTGAGTATGCTGAATATATAGCACGCATGGCTAATATGATAGGTAACGGGAATGTGCTTGTTCAGCGTTTTGGCGATTTAATCAGAGGCAGAAGAACCAACGATCATCGTCTTGGACAAAATACGGTTATACCTACGCTTAAAGCAACGGCGGGGGATTTGTCCTTGGTACTGCCCCATCGTATGCTTACCAACATTATTGAGACCATTTACGCACTTGACAAGGTGGCTCCGGGAACCGCAAATGATGATACTCTTCTTTACGGCTGTGAGAATAAGTATTATTCCATACGCCCGGTATCTGACGAAACTTTCCGTCTTACGGAGGGTGTATATTTGATAGGGGACGGCAGCGGAATTACCAGAGGACTGAGTCAGGCAGGAGCAATGGGAATATATGTTGCCGATGTAATAACTCGCTGAAATTATAAATAAAACTGCGGATATTGAAGTATTTACTTTAAATAATTAAAATGAGCTGACGCTTTAGCATCAGCTCATTTTTTGTGTTTATCAAGGTCTGCTTCACCTTGAAGCAAACCGTATTTTATTTTTATCCTTTCAAGTTTTTCTATCATAGGCTCCGAAATAAACCACAGAAAAAATACTGTTGAAACTGCATGCACTAAGTCAAAGGGTATTCCCATTAAATAGGTGGAAACAATCGTTTTGAAATCCGGGTTTGCAATAAACATAAGTGAATTGGTATTCATAATCAGTCCGTAAATAATAAGGACTGAAAATCCTCCGTACATACAAAGAGACAGCTTTGTTTTTCTTAAAAAGCCTTTAGTAAACAGTATGCCTGCCAAAAATCCCACCATTCCAAAGGCAAACATCTGCCATGGCGTCCACGAACCCTGCCCCATAAACGTGTTGGAGATAAATGCCGAAATTGCTCCGGCAAGAAAGCCTGTTTCCGCACCGAAGCATACACCGGCTATTATGACTATTGCCGCAACCGGTTTAAATTGGGGCAGCATAAAAAATATCTCTCTCCCTGCCACCGCAATGGCACATAAAACACTTATTATCATAAGTTCTCTTGCACGGGGACTTCTGCCTTCAAATGATAATGCAAACGGTATAAGTGTTTCAAGAATTATCAAAAGACTTATAAAATAATATTTTCTGTCTTGCAGATAATACATTCCCACAAAAATTGTAAGAGGTATGGCGATTAAACCAATAAATGCGGCTGCCGCTGTTCTCTTATTAAGTTTTCGCTTGCTTTTTGGTGTTTGTATTTTGACTCGTTCATATCCCAGCTTTTTATCAGGAATAAAGTTATACAAAGCGAAAGCAGCTTCTGCTATTGAGGCAATCTGTAAAATCGGTGTTTGCCAGAATTGATTAAATATACGGGGAAGATAAAACTGTGTAAGTACAAACAATCCGATAAAAAACAATCCCCATAATATTCTTTTTATTTCAAATTTGTATTTTTTTTCAGTCAGCTTTGTATCAGGCTGTTTAATTTGATATTTTTCAAGGTTGGATTTTGCTTCACAATTTTTTTCAGGGGGATTTGAGCCGCATGCAAAAATTACATCTTCAGCAAGTATAGCTTCCGGCAAATATGTTCTTGCCATGCGGTTTGCCGCCGTGGTGTAAAAGCTTTTGCCCGAAAAGAATTTTTGCGGCGTATCTTCGCTCATTATTTTCCTGTTAAAAAACATAGCGCATCTGTCAGCATATTCTGCACAGAATTCTATATCGTGAGATACCATTATTATGGTTACGCCGCTTGCTTTAAGTTCGTATATTATCTGTGCTAATTTATGTTTAAAGTGAGCATCCAGACCCTTTGTAGGCTCGTCCATAAGAATGATTCCCGGACGGAGCAGCAAAATTTTGGCAAGAGCCGCTCTTTGCTGTTCGCCCCCGGACAGGTCGTACGGATGACGGCTAAGCAGTCCTTCAAGACCGCAAAGCGTGCAAACTTTGCTAAGTCTGCTTTCTTTTTCTTCATCTGTAAGCTTGCTTTTTGAAAGTATCTCGCATAAGTCAAGCCGAAGTGTCTTTTTTACAAAAAGAGCTTGGGGGTTTTGGGGAAGAATACCGATAAGTCCGTCATATTTATCCTCAATGCTTTTTATATTCCTGCCGAAAATTAATACTTTTCCGC
>URVP01000196.1 GCA_900551345.1 uncultured Eubacteriales bacterium | reverse complement strand
GTTAAGTACTTTGTTTTCATTTTTTTACTTCCTTTCAATGTGTTTTTTAAACACAGCTCTAATGCGGGAGCGTAACGCATGAATCAAAAAACACCCGACTCGGTTTAAAAATGCCGTGTCGGGTGGATTTGTACATGCAAAAAAAATCATGCATAAAAATATGCACAAAATCTTCTCTCATCCGGACTTTAACCGTCGGTTCCGGAATTTCACCGAATCAACAGGTTTATAAAAAACCCGCTCGCAGACTGTAACTGCCGGTAGGGAATCTCACCCTGCCCCGAAGACATTTGTTGTGTTTTTATATATTATATGCTCCTTATATGCATTTGTCAATAGCCCGGAGAATAAAAAATGTTGTTTTAACAATACTGATGAGGAATATTGACAAAATATGTCGTATATGGTAGAATATCAAAAGCGTAAATCTTTAAAAGCGGTGCAGAGACGCCGACAAGACTGCTGTAATTAGTATATTCTAAGGGAATGGTATGTCCATGCCCGGTATTAACTTGTGATTTCAGCCTTGTTGACTCTGTGTCAGCAAGGTTTTTTTGTGTATGAAAGGACATTGTTTTATGCAGAATGTTAAAGCACAGATTATGGATAAAGATGCAGTGGAAAGAGCTCTTAAACGAATCGCTCATGAAATCGCCGAAAAAAACAACGGTGCCGACGATGTCTGCATAGTAGGCATAAAACGCAGAGGGATTCCCCTTGCAGAAAAACTTTGCTTAAACATAAAGGAAATTGAAGGGAAAGAGGTGCCCTGCGGACAGCTGGATATTAAGTTTTACCGAGATGATTTAAGCCGGATATCCGACCTGCCGCATGCACAAAAGCCGGAGTTTAATTTTGATGTTAATGACAGAACGGTTATACTTGTTGATGATGTAATGTATACGGGCAGAACGGTAAGAGCGGCAATTGAAGGGGTTTTTTCCTGCGGCAGGCCTAAAAAAATTCAGCTTGCCGTGCTTATTGACCGGGGACACAGAGAGCTTCCCCTTCGTGCGGACTATGTGGGTAAAAATGTCCCTACCTCCCGCAGTGAAACCATAGCGGTAAAAATCCCTCCTTATGATGATAAGTGCTGCGTACTGCTGTGTGATGTACAGCCGTAAATTCAGTGTGAAAATAATTAATTATAATAAATATTTTTACGGAGGTTTTCAAAATGTCCAAAAAAGATTCTCATGTATCGGCAATTTACGATGCAAGAACACTTGGAAGACCCAAAATGCTTATTCTGGGCTTTCAGCACATGTTCGCCATGTTCGGTGCAACGGTTTTAGTACCCCTTCTTACCGGACTTGACATGGCAACAACCCTGCTCATGGCAGGACTTGGTACCCTTTTCTTCCATCTGGTTACCAAAGGTAAAGTTCCAGCGTTTTTGGGTTCTTCCTTTGCATTCCTTGGAGGATATGCCGCAGTGGCACCCGCAGCCGGAGCTCACGGTATGACTCAGGCTCAGCTCCTTCCTTATGCATGTCTGGGCGTTGCCTGTGCAGGACTTGTTTATCTTGTTCTTGCAGGTCTTATTAAAGCGGTAGGCGTTAAAAAGGTTATGAAGTTTTTCCCTCCCGTTGTTACAGGTCCGATTATTATTGCAATCGGTCTTGGACTTGCCGGCAGCGCAGTAGGCAACTGTCAGGCAAACTGGCTTATTGCATTTATTGCTCTTGCAATTGTTATTGTGTTTAACATCTGGGGCAAAGGCATGACTAAGATTATTCCTATTCTTCTCGGCGTTTTGGGTTCTTGCCTTGTTGCAGCAGTGCTTGCTATCGTGTGGGGCGAAACAATCACAGCTTCTGACGGTGTGCAGTATATAGCACTGGGCGGAAGTGAATCACTGAAGCTGTTCTCTGTTCAAAGCCTTGAAACTCTTAAAAATGCCGCATGGATCGGCTTCCCCGTTAAATGGAACGGTACTGTTTTCGGCGGTATCGACTGGAGTAATTCTTCGCTTGTAATCAGCTCAATTATTGCAATCGTTCCCATTTCTCTTGCTACAATGATGGAACATATTGGGGATATATCAGCTATTTCTTCAACAGTTGGCAAAAACTTTATTGCAAATCCCGGTCTTCACAGAACACTTCTCGGTGACGGTGTTGCAACTTCTCTGGCTGCACTTTTCGGAGGCCCTGCAAATACTACATATGGTGAAAATACCGGTGTTCTCGCACTTTCAAGAGTATACGACCCCAGAGTTATAAGAATTGCAGCAGTAGTTGCTGTTATCCTTTCTTTCTCACCTAAGTTTGCAGCTGTGGTTGAACTTATTCCCAACGCAGTAATCGGCGGTATCTCCTTTATCCTTTACGGTATGATTTCTGCAATCGGTGTAAGAAATGTTGTAGAAAACAAGGTTGACTTTACAAAGAGCCGTAATCTTATCATTGCCGCTGTTATCCTTGTTTCTGCTTTGGGTTTGGGTACAGTTTCAATTGTTCTCGGCTCAATGACAATTTCTCTTTCCGCTCTTGCAGTTGCTTCTCTTGCAGGTATTATTCTTAACGCAATACTTCCCGGCAGAGACTATGACTTTAAGGCAGAAATTGAAGAAGCAGAACAAAACTAATCATAATAATGTATCAGCCCCCTGTTAACACGCAGGGGGCTGTTTTTTTGTCTGTAACAAGTGTGTTTTGTATGCATTAATGGGCGTAAAGAAAAAACATAGACAAAACCTAAAAGAACAATGAGTATGGTTTTAAAGTATATTACCGCATCTATCTGAAATATAGTATTTAACAAATAAGAAAATCCGTATAATCAATCGCAAAATAATATTACAAATAAGAAATCTCAAAGTCTTAAATTCTATCTTTTAAACGGAAGCAATGAAGCGTCAAAGCCCCCAAGAAAACAAAAGCCAACTAACCAAAAGAGAAAATCTAAAAAAAGAAATGCTCTATAATAAATGTTTGGGTAAGCGGATAGGGTCTACTAAAAATAAGAAGATTTAAAAAAGTAGAACATATTCAGGAAAAATAAAAGGCTCTATAATAAATGTTGGGGTAAACGGATAGGGTCTACAAAAAAGATTTAAAAAAAGTAGAGCATATTCGGAAAAAATCCGTTAAAATGGAATTGTGAGAAACCA
>URVP01000195.1 GCA_900551345.1 uncultured Eubacteriales bacterium | reverse complement strand
GTGTATAATTAAGGTCACATTCTTCGTCCTTTTCTTTATAACCGATGGTAGGAGGAACTATATTTTCACAAAGCGCCATGATTGCCGCTATCGCCTCAATTGCACCTGCTGCACCCAGAAGATGACCCGTCATAGACTTGGTGGAGCTTATATTAAGCTTATATGCATCCTGACCGAATACATTTTTCAGAGCAGTAGTTTCTGTTTTATCGTTAAGGGGAGTACTTGTACCGTGAGCATTTACATAGATTTTTTCCGGATCAAATGAACCGCCCGCTTCTTTTATGCAGTCCGCAATAGCTTTTGCAGAAGCTGTTGCAGATGAATCGGGAGCAGTTACATGGAATGCGTCACATGTACTTCCGTAGCCCTTAATTTCCGCATATATTTTTGCATTTCTCTTTACTGCATGCTCATATTCTTCAACTATTAGAGCACCGGAACCTTCGCCCATTACAAAACCGCTTCTTCTTTTGTCAAACGGAATTGAAGCGCTGTCTTTATCGGTACTTTCGGTAAGTGCCATACAGTTAACAAAACCGGCTATGGACAGAGGAGCAAGAGACGCCTCCACACCGCCCGCAATGATAGCGTCGGCATAGCCGCCTTTAATCGCTCTGTATGCTTCACCTATTGCAGTTGTTCCCGTTGCACAAGCTGTAGAAACAGCAATGCACGGACCTTTCGCATTAAACTTGATAGCAAGGTTTCCGGCAGCCATATTCATAATCATCTTAGGTATAAACATGGGAGAAACTCTCTGCGGACCTCTTGTAAGCATATTGTTATGCTCAGCAACAAAGGTTTCAAATCCTCCGATTCCCGAGCCGTAATATACGCCGAAACGCTCAGGATCAATATTATCTTTTATACCGCTGTCGCTTACTGCCTGAGAAGCAGCCGCAACGGCATACTGAACAAATTTATCCGTCTTTCTTACTTCGGACTTTTCCATATAAAGAAGCGGATCAAAATCTTTAACCTCTGCCGCAAGTTTTGCACGCAGATCGGAAGTATCAAATTTTGTAATAAAATCTATACCGTTTTTTCCGTTTTTCAAGCTGTTCCAAAAAGTATTCGTGTCGCAGCCTACGGGAGTAATGGCTCCCAAACCTGTTATCACTACTCTTTTCATTCTTGCATTCATTCCTTTCACTGCACATGGTGCACAAAAACGATTTTATATAATTATAAGCACATTCGAGCTTTAAAGCCCTGCACTTTTTATGTCAGAGTCAAAGTCAGTATTTGCAGGATTAATTACATGGCAAGTCCGCCGTCGATTCGGATTACCTCGCCCGTTATGTAATCTGACGCATCGTCCGCCAAAAATGCAGCAAGGTTTGCCACATCCTCGGGTTTACCCAACTTTTTAAGGGGTATGGTTTTAATGAATTCCTCATCAGCCAAATCCTTAGTCATATCAGTTGTTATAAATCCGGGTGCAATGGCGTTGCAGCATACATTTTTTGCTGCAAATTCTCTTGCAACAGATTTTGTAAGAGCAATTACTCCCGCTTTGGAAGCGGAATAATTGGTCTGTCCTGCAAGTCCCATAAGTGCAGAAACGGATGATATATTAATTATCTTTCCGTACTTTCTTTTTATGAAGTTTCTTCCGCACGCTTTTATCATATTAAAGCAGCCTTTGAGATTTGTATTTATTACAGCATCAAAGTCTGATTCATCCATTGTAACGATAAGATTGTCTCGTGTTATTCCTGCGTTGTTTACAAGTATATCTATACCGCCGAAGTCTGATATTATCTTGCTGACGGTTTCTTTGCATGCGTCTGTCTTTGAGACATCGCACTTATACGCTTCGGCTTTTACCCCGTATTCTGATACTGCCTTATTCTTTACGGCAGCAGCTTTTTCTTCGCTGCCGCTGTAAATTATGGCAATATTTACTCCCAATGAAGCAAATTTTTCGGCTATTGCCGCCCCGATACCTCTTGATGCACCGGTAATTACCGCTGTCTTTCCGTTAAGCATTGTTCTTCACCGCCTGCACTGTTTCTTCAAGGGTAGCTGCATCTTCTACGGAATATACATTTACTTCCTTGGAAGTTTTCTTAATAAGTCCGCAAAGTGTCTTTCCTGCGCCCACTTCGATAAAATCAGTAAAACCGTCATTTATCATATTTTCAATGGTTTCCTGCCATTTAACGGGATTTTTCATTTGATTTTCAACAAGCTCTGTAACATTGTCGCCGTAAGGCTGAGCAGTCATATTGGCATAAACGGGAATTTCCGGCTTGTTTATGCTGTAATTTTTAAGCTCACTGCCGAACTTTTCAGCCGCCTCGTTCATAAAAGGAGAATGGAACGCTGCACTTACAGCAAGAGGAACTACTCTTCCGCCCAGCTCTTTTGCCTTTTCGGAAAAAGGCTCCATACTGCTTTTAAGACCTGATACAACAGTCTGTCCCGGACAGTTATAATTAACCGCATAAAGTCCTTCAAATTCTGATGCCGTCTTTGTAACCGTTTCGCTGTCCAGCTTGAGTACGGCAGCCATTGCTGTATCGTACTTTTCAGCAGCCTCGTTCATAAATTCTCCTCTTTTGGAAACGATTTTAAATCCGTCTGCATAAGAATATGCACCCGAATATGCAAGAGCCGCAATCTCTCCCAGCGAAAAGCCGGCAACACCGTCTGCGTAAATGCCCTTCTCATTGAGAGAAAGTGCCGCAGACAAATCTACAAGATAAAGACAAGGCTGTGTATTGATGGTCTTTTTAAGTTCTTCATCAGTTCCGTTAAAAGACTGATTCATCGTACCTTTACGGTATGTTTCAGCCTCATCATATAATTTTTTTGCCATGCCGCCCAGGTCGTAAAGGGATTTACCCATACCGCTGTACTGTGCGCCCTGTCCTGAAAAAACAAATGCTATTTTACCCATTTTTTTGCTCCGTTCAATAAAATTTCCGCCTCGGAGAAAATATCCTTAATCATATCCGAAGCACTTTGTTCTTTGTTTACAAGTCCGGAAATCTGACCTGCAAGGAAGCAGCCCTTTTTCTCATCACCGTCAGCAACGGCAGCTCTGAGAGAGCCTACGCCCATATTTTCAAGGTCATCATCCGAAATTGATGTATACTCTGCTTTTG
>URVP01000194.1 GCA_900551345.1 uncultured Eubacteriales bacterium | reverse complement strand
AAATAATCATGTACGGAACGCATTGTTTCCGTTTGCTCTTCGTTAAACGCTTTATTATCAGCACTGCAAAAATCTTCAAATTGGCTTAAATTACTTTCCGGACATGAAATTTCCATTATTTTTTCAACTGCCAAATGAAGGAGCCGGCTTTCTTCTGTGTTCGCGGCTTTATAATATACTTCTTTGCCTTCTCTGCGTCCTGTAATCAGCCCGCTCCCTTTTAGTTTGGATAAATGGTGGGATACAGCGGGACTTGTCATATTTACAAGTGCCGAAATATTTATGACACATTCTTCACAATGGCACAGCAGCCAAAATATGCGGATGCGGCTGCTGTCTCCGAGAAGTTTGAAAATATCTGCTGCAACGGCGAAATCTTTTGAATTTGAAGCTTGTTTTTTTAAATTTTCGCTGTTATAGCTATTATTGTGCTGATGGGGCAATATGGTATCCATAAGGTGTTTCCTCCGATTTGTTTATTTAATAAAATATTTTAGCACATTACAAACGATTAAACAAGTAGTAAATTGTATTCTTTTGCTCCGTTTGGAAATTAAAACAGCCCTAACGGAAATATCGGTCCGAATATACTTGATTTTGAATATAATATTACATATAATTTATTTAACAATTAAGCAAATATTTAATTGTAAAAGAATTATCGGAAAGGAAGATTTTTATGAAGAAGACATACAAAATTGAAGTAGATTGTGCCAATTGCGCCAATTTAATGGAGGATGCTGCCGGAAAAGTTGAAGGCGTAAATTCTGTAACGGTAAACTTTATGACGCAGAAAATGATTGTGGTTTTTGCTGATGATGCAAACGAAAAAACTGTGATGTCAAAAGTACTTCGTGCCTGCAAAAAAATCGAGCCTGATTGTGATATATTTATTTAAAAATTAATATTAAATATGGATAGTAAATGGGTCACTTGAGTTTATCGGAGGGACTGTTATGAACAAAAAGCAAAAAAAAATGATAATTAGAATTGCCATATCGGCGGTTATTATGATTTTACTTAAAATTTTGCCAATTACCGGTGTTTTGCGTGTGTTGTTTGCATTGCTTGCGTATTTGATTATTGGCTATGATATATTGAAAAAAGCAGGCAGAGGAATATTAAACCTTAGGATATTTGATGAAAACTTTCTTATGTCTGTTGCAACAGTCGGCGCCATTGTTTTAGCATTGTATACGGGAAGCGGGGATTTTTTTGAAGCTGTTGCAGTTATGCTTTTTCATCAAGTGGGAGAATTATTTCAGAGTTATGCAGTCGGTAAAAGCCGCCGCAACATAGCCTCTTTAATGGACATTAGACCTGACTGTGCAAATATAGAAAACAACGGCAGTCTGGAGAAGGTTGATCCCGAGCAGGTTGAAATCGGTTCGATAATCGTAGTGCAGCCCGGAGAAAAAGTGCCTATTGACGGTGTCGTTGTGCAAGGCAGCGGCTCAGTCAATACAAGTGCCCTTACAGGTGAGAGCCTGCCCCGGGAAGTCGGTGAGGGAGACAATATTATAAGCGGTTGCATCAATATTAATGGTGTTTTAAGAATAAGAACTACAAAGGCTTTCGGTGATTCTACTGTATCTAAAATTTTGGAGCTGGTAGAGGAGTCAAGCTCACGAAAATCCAAATCTGAAAATTTTATTTCAAAATTTGCAAAAGTTTATACTCCGGCTGTATGTTTTTCAGCTTTGGCTTTAGCCTTAATACCTCCGGTTGTCAATATGATTATAGGTGATTCAGCAAATTTTGGATCGTGGATATACCGTGCATTAACATTTCTTGTAATCAGCTGTCCCTGTGCTTTGGTTATAAGCATACCGCTAAGTTTTTTTGCAGGAATAGGCGGTTCGAGCCGGGAAGGTATTTTAATTAAAGGTTCAAATTATTTGGAAACTCTTTCGGCAGCTAAGATTATAGTATTTGATAAAACAGGAACACTTACGCAAGGAGTTTTTGAAGTAAACGGCATTCATCATAATAAATTAGAGAATGAAAAAATTATAGAGTATGCTGCTCTTGCGGAGTGCGCATCATCTCACCCTATCAGCAAAAGCTTACAGAAAGCATACGGAAAATCAATTGACCGAAGCAGGGTCAGTGATATTGAAGAAATAAGCGGTAAAGGTGTAACTGCAAAAGTAGACGGAATCC
Source organism: uncultured Eubacteriales bacterium (assembly GCA_900551345.1). Classification (GTDB taxonomy): domain Bacteria; phylum Bacillota; class Clostridia; order Monoglobales; family UMGS1388; genus UMGS1388. The sequence goes on along the minus strand of URVP01000194.1, from coordinate 1,010 downwards.
CGGTTGCTGTCGGCAATGAGAAACTTATGCAAAAAATGAACATAAAGCATATAGAGTGTCACTGCGTAGGAACTATACTTCATGTTGCAATAAACGGTAGTTATTCGGGACATATTCTTATTTCCGATGTAGTAAAGCCGACCTCCGGAAAAGCCATATCCGGTTTAAAATCTATTGGCGTTGAAAATATCGTTATGCTTACCGGAGATAAAAAATCTGTTGCCGAAAAGGTGGCACAGGATTTGGGAATAGACAAAGTTTACAGTGAACTTCTCCCTGAAGACAAAGTAAAAAAAGTTGAGACCCTTTTATCGGAAAAAAACGAAAAGGAAAAGCTTGCTTTTGTCGGTGACGGAATCAATGACGCTCCTGTTCTTTCCCGTGCCGATATAGGAATTGCTATGGGAGCAATGGGATCTGATGCGGCAATAGAAGCTGCTGATGTGGTTATTATGGACGATGATCCTGCCAAGATAGTAAAAGCAATAAAGATTTCAAAAAAATGTATCCGAATTGTTTATCAAAATGCAATTTTTGCTATCACCGTAAAATTTGCATTTTTAATCCTTGGCGCTGTAGGTTTTGCAAATATGTGGTTCGCTGTTTTTGCAGATGTAGGCGTGATGATTATAGCTGTTATAAACGCTGTCCGTGCACTTCGTGTCCGTAATCTATAAAACAACAGTATAATTTTTTGAGATAAGGCTGAAAAGCCTTATCTTTTTTATATAAAATTATGCGGATGCGGACGGATTTCTTTATTATTGACTAACAATTTTTTATATGATAATATTAAAATATAGGTTAATATATATTTTATAAAAAAACAATTAATTCGAGAAATAGTTAGAAAATAATGATATAATATAACTGTTTGAAATCGGATAGATTTCAGTCTGATTTTGACAAATAAAATCACGGGGAAAATTATAATGGAAAATAAGATACACTATAAGCTTCATAAAGTTAAGAAGCAATGGGTTACAATTGCAGTTTCTTCTGTAGCACTT
>URVP01000193.1 GCA_900551345.1 uncultured Eubacteriales bacterium | reverse complement strand
AAGATATTATATACTATTTTTTCAAAAAGAACAACCTTTCTTTGCTCAGCACGTTTTTTCAGGGCTCTCTGACTACGCAAAAAGCTGCCTTGTTTCAAGTCTTTCCGACTGTTTCCCGGCAGCTTTTTTTAATATTTTTACTGTTCTGTAACTACTTTTCCAGCAGCTTTTTCTTTCGTGTTATATCGCCGCCGTAGCATTTTGCTAGTACATCTTTACGCATTGCTTTAACCGTTTCTCTTGCAATAATTTTGCTTCCGATTGCCGCCTGTATGGGGATTTCAAAAAGCTGGCGGGGAATTGATTCTTTAAGTTTTTCTGCAATTCTTCTGCCTCTTGCATATGCTTTGTCGGCATGTACGATAAAGGATAATGCGTCAACAAGATCTCCGTTAAGCAGGATATCAAGTTTAACAAGATTGGATTTTTGATACCCTAACAGCTCATAGTCAAATGAGGCATAGCCCTTTGTACGGGATTTAAGAGCGTCGAAAAAGTCATATATAATCTCATTAAGTGGCAGATCGTAATTAAGCGTTACACGATTTTCATCCACATATTGCATATCTTTAAAAACGCCTCGTCTGTCCTGGCAAAGCTCCATAATGTTACCTACATAGTCAGTTGGCAGCATAATGCTTGCTTTAACAATAGGTTCCTCCATATATTCAATCTCTGCAGGGCTGGGTAATTTGGTGGGGTTGTCGCACCAAAGTTCTTCGCCCGAAGTTTTTACAACCTTATAAATAACACTGGGAGCAGTAGTTACAAGGTCCAGATTGTATTCTCTTTCCAATCGTTCCTGAATAATTTCCATGTGCAAAAGACCTAAAAATCCGCATCGAAAACCGAATCCCAAAGCAAGAGAGGTTTCCGGCTCGAAACTTAATGATGCGTCATTAAGCTGAAGTTTACCTAGAGCTTCTCTTAAATCTTCATACTTTGCACCGTCGGCAGGGTATATACCGCAGAATACCATGGGGTTTACTTTTCTGTATCCGGGCAATGCTTCAGTTGCACCGTTTACAGCAGTTGTGACTGTATCACCCACTCGGGTGTCCGAAACATTTTTTATGCTTGCAGCTATATAGCCTACTTCTCCGGCTTCAATTTTATTTTTTGGAGATGTTCCTGCGGCAGACAGATAACCGACCTCTACCACATCGAAGGTTTTTCCCGTTGACATCATTTTTATCTGCTGACCTATGGAAATGGAGCCGTCGAAAACTCTTACATAAATTATTACGCCTTTGTATGCATCATAGTAACTGTCGAAAATAAGTGCACGGAGAGGAGCATTTTCGTCTCCTGATGGAGGCGGAATCAACTCCACAATCTGTTCCAATACGCTTTCAATCCCTATGCCTTGCTTTGCTGAAATTAGCGGTGCATTCTGTGCATCTATTCCAATAATATCTTCAATTTCTTTTTTTACATGATCGGGCTGTGCACTGGGAAGGTCGATTTTATTTATAACTGGTACCAGTTCTAAATCGTGATCCAGTGCCAGATATGTGTTTGCCAGTGTTTGTGCTTCTATTCCCTGCGCAGCATCAACCACCAGAAGCGCCCCTTCGCAGGCAGCAAGACTGCGGGATACTTCATAGTTAAAGTCAACATGTCCGGGAGTGTCAATAAGGTTTAATGTGTACTCCTGTCCATCTTTTGCTTTGTATATGAGACGCACGGCACGAGCTTTTATTGTTATGCCTCTTTCTTTTTCCAACTCCATATTGTCCAAAAGCTGCTCTTCCATCTCGCGCTGAGAAACCTCACCCGTAAGTTCAAGAAGCCTGTCCGCAAGAGTGCTTTTACCGTGATCTATATGTGCTATAATACAAAAATTTCTTATCTTATCCTGTCTTTCTGACATAATTAACCTCCGCATAATAAATCATTAACAGTATACCACAGCATGGGTCAAAAGAAAAGTATAAATTTGAAAATATCTGTTAAAAATTAGTATGTGAGCAATATATAAAAAGGGGATAGGTTAAAATGAAACGAATAATTACCGCTATGCTTATAGGATTGTCAGCTCTTGGTGTAACCATGCAGTACAGTCATAAAGTTTCAGCCGATTTAAGAAATGAAGTGTACAGACTCCATGTTATCGCCAATAGTGATTCACAGCAGGATCAATCACTCAAGCTTAAAGTTCGTGACCGGGTTATAGAAACACTTGACGGACTTGTGGGGCAGGATTCTTCTCGTGAAGAAACAAAAAAGGCAGTGGAGGATAATATTGAACTTATCTGTGAAGCGGCATCTGATGAAATCGAAGAAAACGGATATGATTATCCGGTTACCGTAAGAACCGGAAGTTTTCCTTTTCCTACAAAGTATTATGGAAATATAGGGCTGCCCAAGGGTAAATATGATGGTCTTCAGGTAATTATCGGAGAGGGCGAAGGGCAAAACTGGTGGTGTGTACTCTACCCTAATCTTTGTTTTGTGGACGGAACTGTAAGCATGCCCGAAGACAGTCAAAAAAAGCTTTCGGGCAGTTTGTCTAATGAAGCTGCGAGCGTTATAAGCGACAAGTCCGGGGGAGTAAAAATAAAATTCAAGATACTCGAAATATTTGATTAATGGCTTTGAAAGGTTTGGTGAAAAATGAACGAAAAGGCAAAAAAAGGATTTTATGTGTGCGGTATAATCATTGCCCTGCTTATTGCGGGTGTGGTTTATCAATACGGAGTTGTAAAAAAATATGAAACAAGAATAGCGGCGGATTATCGCAGATCTTTTTCTGATGTTGCCGATTATGTAGGCGATATTGATTATGACATAACCAAGGCGCTGCTTATTTCATCTCCGGCGGCATTTACAAATATGGCGGAGGAAATATGGCGTTTGTCGTCTCTTGCGTCAGAAGAGATAGGCAAACTTCCCGTTTCTGAAACAGAGCTTGATAATGCGGAAAAATATCTTGCTCAGGCCGGAGAGTTTATGCTTTCCCTGGCAAGAAAGACGGCTAAAGGTGAAGTTATATCTGATGAAGAAAGAGAACAGCTTAAACAGCTGGGAGAATATGCATCTAACCTTAACGAAACCCTGCATGCGGCTGAGACAGATATATACACGGCTTCTTTTACAAGACAAGAACTTTTAGATTACGGTAACAGTTTTCTTTCGGCTTCTTCTGCCGCAATAGCTGAGAATCTGTCGGGAGTAGAGGAGTCAATGGCGGATTACCCCACACT
>URVP01000192.1 GCA_900551345.1 uncultured Eubacteriales bacterium | reverse complement strand
ACCGGAGTTCCCATATCCAGAACGAAAACCTCGCCCCCCTGTGTAAGTGCACCTGACATTCTTGCAATTACATCATCAACTACCGAGTTTATATAACTCATAATAGCATCGCTGACATTTTCTCCTTCGAGAACCTTCTGACGCTGAGAATATATAATCTCACGCTGCTGATTCATTACATCATCATACTGAAGGACATGTTTACGAATATCGTAATTGCGTCCCTCTACACGCTTCTGTGCGTTTTCAATTGCATTGGAAAGTATACCGGCTTCAATGGGCTGATCATCCTCAAGACCCAGGGTTTCAACCATCTTTGAAATTCTTTCGGAACCAAACAGGCGCATAAGATCATCTTCAAGAGATATAAAGAATTTTGATTCACCCACATCTCCCTGACGACCACTTCTGCCTCGAAGCTGATTGTCAATACGACGGCTCTCGTGACGCTCGGTACCGATTATATACAGACCTCCTGCATCTATAACCTCCTGATGAGCCTTATCAACACCGGGCTTAAACTTTGCATAAAGTTCGTTGTACATCTTTCTTGCCTCAAGTATCTGCTCATCATCTGTTTCTGCAAATCCGTTTGATTCTGCAATAAGCCACTCTTCTACACCTTGCTTACGCATTTCGTGTTTTGCCATATATTCGGCGTTACCTCCAAGGGTAATATCAGTACCTCGACCTGCCATATTGGTAGCAATTGTAACCGCTCCCAATGTACCTGCCTGTGCTACGATTTCAGCTTCCTTCTCATGGAACTTTGCATTAAGCACATTGTGAGGAATACCGTTTTTCTTCAATAGTTTTGAAAGCTCTTCAGATTTTTCAATAGTAACCGTACCAACAAGTACAGGCTGCTTTTTTTCATGACACTCTTTAATTTGTGCAACAACAGCCATCATTTTGCCTTTTTCGTTTTTGTACACTGCATCCTGGTGGTCTATTCTCGCAAGAGGCATATTGGTAGGAATAACAATTACATCAAGCTTATATATACCCTGGAATTCCTCTTCTTCCGTTTGTGCAGTACCGGTCATACCGGAAAGCTTTTTATAAAGACGGAAAAAGTTCTGGAATGTAATTGTAGCCAAAGTCTTGCTTTCATTTGCAACCTTTACATTTTCTTTAGCTTCAATCGCCTGGTGCAAACCGTCGCTGTATCTTCTGCCTATCATAAGACGCCCGGTAAATTCATCAACAATAATGATTTCGCCGTCTTTAACCACATAATCCTTATCGCGCTTCATAATACCGTGGGCTTTGATTGCCTGGTTTATATGGTGTGATATAAGCAGATTTTCCGGGTCGGAAAGATTTTCTATGTTAAATGCCTGCTCAGCTTTTTTAACACCGCTTGCAGTAAGAGTCGCAGTATGCGCCTTTTCGTCCACGATATAGTCGGCATCAACATCATCATCAAGCTGTTTATCATCGCTTTGTACAATCACATGCTTTTTAAGCGTTTTTGCGAAGTTATTTGCCAGTGTGTATAACTGAGTAGATTTCTCACCCTGTCCCGAAATTATAAGAGGAGTTCTCGCCTCGTCAATAAGTATCGAGTCTACCTCATCCACGATTGCAAAGCTGTGTCCTCTTTGAACCTGCATTTTTTTGCTGACAACCATATTATCACGAAGATAGTCAAAACCAAGTTCATTATTAGTTCCGTAAGTTATATCAGCCGCATATGCTTCCCGACGGGCGTCATTATCCATACCGTTTACTATAAGTCCGACTTTAAGACCCAGAAAACGAAAAACTTTACCCATCCATTCACTGTCACGGCGAGCAAGATAATCGTTTACCGTTACGATATGAACACCTTCGCCGGAAAGTGCGTTAAGATATGCGGGAAGGGTTGCTACAAGAGTTTTACCTTCACCAGTTTTCATTTCTGCTATTCTTCCCTGATGCAGCACTATGCCGCCTATTACCTGTACTCTAAAGTGCTTCATATTAAGCACACGCCATGATGCCTCTCTAACCGTAGCAAATGCTTCCGGTAAAATATCGTCAAGAGTTTCGCCTCCGGCAAGTCTTTCTTTAAATTCATTTGTTTTAGCTTTGAGCTGTTCGTCGGAATATTTTGAAAACTGCTCTTCAAGAGCCATAACCTTATCCGCAATGGGATTAATACGCTTAAGTTCTCTTGAGCTGTATGTTCCGATAATCTTTTCAAACATTTCTTTAAGCAATTTATTCACCTCATTAGTTTAAACAACTTCATAATTACAGTTATTGTATATCATACCACAAAATACAGTATTTTACAATAGGTATAATTATTTAACCTGAATTTTTAATCATATTCTTCCGCTTTCATTTCCTCACGGAGTTTGGAGATTGCTTTTTTTTCTATTCTTGAAACATAGGAACGGGATATGCCCAACTGCTTTGCAACTTGTTTTTGAGTTGCAGGTATTCCGTCATAAAGACCGTAGCGCATAACCATAACACGATATTCTCTTTTGGAAAGCACCTTCAAAAGAGATTCCCCCAAATTTTTGACCTTTATTCTGCGGCTTACTTCCTCTACCACCTCATCATAATCATTGCTTAATATATCGTTAAAAGTAATATTATTACCTTCTTTATCAACACCAACCGGTTCTTCTATGGATATTTCCCCGCTGGTTTTTTTGCCTGCGCGTATTACCATGAGTATTTCATTTTCAATACATCTGCCTACATAGGTTGCGAGCTTGGTTTTCTTATCTATATCGTAACTGTTTATGCCCTTGATAAGACCTATTGTTCCTATTGAAATTAAATCCTCCTGGTCACGAACCGAAGCTGCAAACTTTTTGGCAACATGTGCAACAAGTCTCAGGTTATGCTCAATAAGCTTGTCACACGCTTCCTGGTCGCCTTCTTTTTTGTATTTGTAAAGCAGCCGCTCCTCCTCTTCCTTACTGAGGGGCTTGGGGAATGAATTGATGCCCGTAACATAAGCAATTAGAAAATGAATGTTTTGAATAATGCACAGAAATAATGAAAACATATAAAAATCCCCTTTCGGATAAATCATATGAAAGGGGACAAGTGAAGATTACATGTGTTTTTATTTATTCGTTATAACAGCTTAAAACATATAAAACATTTTATATATTTTAAATTAATTGTGAGCACCGGAAACAATTTTTTCGTTTTGTTCAAGCTCTTTTCGTATAAAAGGAACTACCATTTCAGGTTCAATATTTAAAGAT
>URVP01000191.1 GCA_900551345.1 uncultured Eubacteriales bacterium | reverse complement strand
TTTAGTATAAGATGATTTTTATTTGTAACACAAGCAGCCTTTTTCCATGCATTGGCACCCCACAGCAAAAAAACCATAGGCTTTTCACGCTGATTTAAAAGTCTGACTATGTTATCGGTAAATTCTGCCCAGCCTATATTCTGATGTGAGTTAGCCCTATGGGCACGCACGGTTAAAGTAGCATTGAGCAAAAGAATCCCCTGCTTAGCCCAACCTACAAGGCAGCCGCTGTTTGGCATGGTGCAGCCTATATCAGAGGTAATTTCTTTAAATATATTTACAAGTGACGGCGGGATCGCAATCCCTTTATTAACCGAAAAGGCAAGGCCATGAGCCTGCCCCGGTTCGTGATAAGGATCCTGTCCGAGAATTACCACTTTTACATCATCATAATCCGTATATTTTAAAGCATTAAAAATATCATACGGTCCGGGATAAACAACAGCAGTATTATATTCATTTCTTAAAAATTCTCTTAATTTTAAATAGTAAGGCTTTTTAAATTCATCTTGCAGCAATTCATCCCAACGGTTATTGAATTGTACCATAAAATCACCAAAATAATTCTATCACACCGCTAAAAAAAAGTCAATTGCAGCATTGACTTTTTTAACCAAGTATGATATTATTTTTAAATATGAGGAGCGATACGCTTTGGATCAGTTATATATGGAAAAAGCACTTATGGAAGCCGCAAAGGCAGAAAAACACGGCGAAGTTCCCATAGGTGCGGTCATAGTAAAAGGAGATAAGATAATAGCTCGGGGACACAACACACGAGAGGCTAAAAAAAACGCCCTGTGCCACGCCGAAATAATTGCCATAAACAAAGCATGTAAAAAGCTTAAATCATGGCGTCTTTCCGACTGTGACCTTTATGTCACGCTTGAGCCTTGTCCCATGTGCATGGGAGCAATAATTAATTCACGCATCAAAAGAATAGTATTCGGCGCATATGACAGAAAAGCCGGCTCCTGCGGCTCAGTGATAAATCTTAACGACTATCCCTATAACCATCATCCTCAAATCACCGGCGGAGTGTTAGAAGACAGGTGCAGCACAATTCTCTCCTCCTTCTTTACCGCTCTCAGAAACAAAAAAAGAAAAACCAAATAAGTTCTCTTCAGTATGCAGCACCTTTTCAAACAAACGCTGTATAACTGACAAACAATATACGGACGGGTATCGAAGTGGTCATAACGGGGCTGACTCGAAATCATGTTATTTGCCCCAAAAACTAAATAATTATTAAATGGAGACGTATCGAAGCGGTCATAACGAGCTCGACTCGAAATCGAGTTGTCCGAAAGGGCACGTGGGTTCGAATCCCACCGTCTCCGCCAGTGTTTATGCGGGTTTGCAGGTTTGCAAACCCGCATTTATTTTGTCCAAGCCGAGCTTTGTTTTGCCCAAATCTGCCTTGATTTGCCCTAAACTGTTTCATTATCCTTACCATAGATTATCTCCTTCATTGTTTCTGTTGCAGGAATCTTGTCAGAGTAATCAAGGTGGGAATAAATATTAGCAGTTGTGGCATAATCGCTGTGTCCGAGTATCATTTGAATCTGCTTCATATTGACACCGTTTTTAAGCATTAAGCTTGCTGCAGTATGCCTGCAATCATAAAGTCTTAAATTGCGAATCTTATTCTGCCGAATAATTCTTTTGAAGTTGTCCGACAAGGTTCTCGGTTTAATCAATTCACCAATCTCATTGACACAAACATAATCAGAATCTTCACGATAGTAACTTCTTCTGAAAAGCTTTCTGTATTCCTGAATGCTTTGTTTCTTTTCTAAAAGCAATTCCTTAACCGGAGCTACTAAGGGAAGCGAACGATAACTACTACTGTTTTTAGTTAAATCTTCTTTAACCATTTGCAGGTGTCCGTCAACCTTTGTTTCGGTTACAGTATGTGCTATCAGGAAAGTGTCATTTTCAAAATCAACATTCTGCCATTTCAGTCCAATCGCTTCTTCACGACGAAGTCCGTAAAACAGCATCATAGTTATAGGAATTTCAAAAATCGTATCACTTACCAACGCAAGAATCTTTTGAGCTTCCTCAACCGTATATGTTTGACCGTGGTATGGTTCCTTTTTGGGAGGATCTACACATTCCATGGGGTTTGAGTCAATAAGCTGCAGCTTTCTTGCATCTTTGAAAGCCTTATGTATATTTGCGTGATAACTTTTAACCGTTGTACCCTTTACACGTTGTCTTTGCTTCGTATAAAAATCCTGAATATGCTTAGGCGTAACATCTCTGAGTTTAAGCTTCATAGGTTTAAAATATGGAATTATTATTCCGCAAACATTGTCATGATAACCGCTGTAAGTAGTAGGTCGAATTTGTAGCTTCATCTTTTCCAGCCATTGTTTCATATAATCGGTGAAAAGTATGTCCTTTGCGCTGTTGCCGTTTGCTACAAGCTCTGCCTCCTGCTCGCGTTGAAAATCAATCAGCATATCCTGAGCCCGTTTCTTGTTTCCTCGTTCCGTGAGCTCCGTACTTCTTGATTTTCTTTGTCTTTTACCTTCTGCGGACACCCAGGAGAGCTTCATATGATAAATACCCTTGATAACCTCCAGGTGTCCGGAAACCTTAATTTCCTTTTTCAAAAATAGTCACCTTCTTACGATACTAACATTTCTACAAGCTTTGCTTTCACTATCCTATACTCTCGTCCAATCTTCACGGCGTGCAGTTCTTTATTCTTAATTGCCATATAAAGCGTTTTCTTGCTGACATTAAGAATTTCAGCCGCCTGATCCGACGTGAGCACATCAGGATAATGCTTTAACTTCTGTGTGTAATTCAATACGTTCATACTGTTACCTCCTTCCTTCAGTATTCTTTACACCGATTATACTGGACGATTATTTTATTTGATTTTCTTTATCGTCGTTTATAGTATAGCACGATGATTTTTATTTGTCAAGTATATTTTAAAAATATTTTTCGATAATCGTTTTACGTCTTTGTATTGACTTTTCAAAAACGACGTGATATAATACTTGTAAGAATTATTTATATTCGTTTATCGAAGGGGTGTATTATGAAAGAAAACACAAAAATCTTTGGCTTTGCGAATGGCAACCAAACCTCATTCAAATTAAAATTTGATAATATAGAAGAAACCGTTGTCAGCACTGTTTCCGGTAAAGCTCTTTTCGACTTTCTCTGGATTGATGGGGATATGCTGAGAACGATTTTTACA
>URVP01000190.1 GCA_900551345.1 uncultured Eubacteriales bacterium | reverse complement strand
CTGAAAAACAAGAAAATTAATAATAAAGAATGGGCAGACAGCAGCCGACAGGCAGGGGTATTCTGTCATCCGAATCTTGATTTTGATAATCTTAAAAGCATACATTTGGAGGATACATATTCCAACAATGACCTTACATTCGGCCGCACTGCTTTTTATGCAGTCGTTAAACTTGATTACGGCAGTCTGGAGGTTGAATGGAAAATTATAATATACCCGGACAAAGCTATCATCAGAAATAATTTTACTTTTCGCTGTAAAAACCACACCGGCTTTATCAAGGAAAAGTCTAACGAAAACTATCTTCCCTATGAAGCGGACCCGGATATTTTCCGCAAAAACAGGGATATTGAGTACATGGAGCATATATGCATCATTCCCGAGCACTGCAAGTGGAAATGTGTAGAGTTCTGTGACCAAACTGATGACAATGACAATCTTGTTCATGAAAAAAAGGGAATTTTTACACTGAGAGACATTAATCTTCTAAAGGGCAATATTCTCACAGCTCAAGATGTACTGACAAAAGACTGTCTGATGATGATAAAGGAAGGTCCTGCTTCAGGCGGATATATCGGAAATGTCAAGCAAGACTATGTTATTGCAGGCCGCAGCATATTTGTATCCGGAAACGGATGGACACCGGAAGAAATAACTTCTGACGGTATTTCCTCATATTCTACTGCGGTGATTTTATGCGAAGCAGGAATTGAATCGGAAACATTTGCCCTTATGCAGTATCATGACTGTATTCATTCCTACACTCCGGAACGGGATGCTTTGGTTATGTGCAACACATGGGGAGACATGTCATGTGACGGAAAAATATGTGAAAAATTTATATCAGACGAATTGGACGCCGCACAGGAAATAGGAATCAATTATTATCAAATAGATGACGGCTGGCAGAAAGGACTTTCGGGAGCTTCCGTATTTGAGGGAGGCATAGAAAACAAAAGCTTTTATGAAAAGGACCCGGATTTTTGGACGGTCAACCCTGACAGATTTCCGTCCGGACTGTACTTTGCCGAAAAAAAAGCAAGCAGTGCCCATATAAAAACAGGTCTTTGGTTTTCTCCCGACGAAACGGACAACTACTCATTATGGTATAAAGATGCCCAAGTAATTATTAACCTGCATAAAACATACGGCATTTCCGCTTTTAAAATCGACGGAGTGAGATACCCAAACAAAACAGCTGAAGAAAATCTGTTTAAAATGATGTCTGCGGTTGTAAAGGAAACCGAAGGAAAAGTGTTTTTCAACATGGATGTAACGGCAGACTGCCGAAGCGGATTTTTCGGAAGAGTTCATTACGGCAATATTTTTCTTGAAAACCGCTTTACAGACGGTTTTCCGAAAAAGCCCAACTATTACCCATACAGGACGCTGAGGAATATATGGACCGTTTCACGGTACTACCCCTCCTACAGAATACAGGCTGAGGTTTTAAACATTGAAAGAAACAAGGATTTATATGACCGGGATGTCCTGTCTCCTGCCAAGTGCGGACAGGAATACTCATTCGCTTTAACAGCATTTGCAAGCCCGCTTTTGTGGATGGAGCTTACAGGATTAAGCAAGCAGCAAAAAGAAACTTTATCCGGACTGATTTATGCATACAGTAAGCATCAATCCGCCATTCAAAAAGGTGTTGTATTCCCCATAGGCAATGAGCCGGACGGTACCTCCTGGACCGGATTCCAATCCGTGAACGACAAGCAGAGCGGCTATATTCTTGTTATAAGGGAATACAATAAAGAAAACTCTTGCCCCATGCAGCTTTATACAATCAAAGATACGCAAATCAAAACGGAAACTGTTATCGGACAACCCGTGCAGCAGCTCGTTACGGTCGATAAAAACGGCATGGCAGAGTTTACATTGCCCAAAGAACACACATATTCACTGTTTAAATATACCGTACAGCCGCAAAAATAACATTTACACATAACACCCCTTTAAAAAAGCAGCGTGAGTCCCACAAGCGGGATTCACGCTGCTTTTTATGCAATAAGGATTTTTTTACAATTTAAGCTGTGCATTGCGGTCAATAAGTTTGCAAATAGCTTCCACACTGGTATGAGTCGTTAAACCGTCAGCAGGCGTATTTTTGCAATAGTCAATCATTTTTTCAGCAGTAGTAACTGCAACATGCAATCTGGTATCGGAAGATGCATAATATATATATATTTCCCCGTTATGCTCTATTGCGCCGTTGCAGAAAATCACATTGGAGGTATCTCCGGTATATTCCTCATTTACCGGGGCGATAAAATAGCCTCCGGGAGTATATATTACCTTGCAGGGATCATTTAAATCAGTCATAAAGCAATATAAAACATATCTTAGTCCGGCTGCTGTATTTCTGACACCATGTGCAATATGAAGCCAGCCTTCTTTTGTCTTTATCGGCGTTGCCCCTGCACCGTTTTTGCTTTCTTTAATTGTATGATATATACGCTTGTCAATTATTCTTTCTTCATTAACTTTTGCATGAGTAATATCATCAATCAATGCACAGCCGATTCCGCCTCCGCTGCCTACATCTATAAACCCGTCTGACGGGCGTGTATAGAGAAGATATTTGCCATTAACAAATTCGGGATGTAAAACAACATTTCTCTGCTGATATTTTGAATCCAGATTGTCGAACCGTTCCCAATTATCAAGATCTTTGGTCCTTACTATTCCGCATTTTGCTACAGCCGCCGATGTGTCATTTACAGACTTATCCTTACTCTCGCTGCAAAACAGACCGTATATGTAACCGTCCTCATGCTTTGTAAGTCTCATATCGTAAACATTAGTTTCTTCATCATCAATCTTGGGCAATCTGACGGGATATTTTCTGAATTTAAAATTATCAACGCCGTTGTCGCTGTCACATACGGCAAAATATGATTTTCTGTCCGCTCCCTCAACTCTGGCAACAATGGAATATTTGCCGTTATGGTAAATGGCACCCGCATTAAATACGGCATTTGCTCCGATGCGTTCCATAAGGAAAGGATTGGTCTCATAATTCATATCATAACGCCATTCCAAAGGAATATGTTTATTTGTAAGAACCGGGTTTTTATATCTTTCAAATACGCCGTTGTACCACTCCGGGTCAACAGAGTTTTTTCTTTCCGTGTAATTTTTATACTCAAGTTTAAGACTGTTTAATTTATCGTTAAATTCTTCTATATGCACCGCTATCTTCTCCTTTTTTCAATTTAAATTATTTTAATATTGATTCCTCATCAT
>URVP01000189.1 GCA_900551345.1 uncultured Eubacteriales bacterium | reverse complement strand
AACACCCATGGGGTCTGAACCAACGGTTACAGCCATAAGAAGGTCGTTCCATTCCACTTCGTAGCCCATAGCTTCGCTGATTGCTCTTACGGGAACAAGTGTAACATCACCGTCAATGATAATTTTTGCAGCAACTTCCTTGCCGTCAACAACTACCTTATCAAGGTTTGTAATCGGTGCTTCTTCTTCACCTTCGTCATCTGTTTCGGGGGCTTTTGCCATATCAAGAATGATTACGCTTTCAGCAGTACCCTGTGCAGGAAGACTGAGTGCAAGGATGGGAGTATTGAAAAGAAGAGCTGTACCTTCCTTAATTTCATCAGCTTTAAGTTCTTCGCCTTCAAGGTTGGTTACTGCGGTGCTGTCAATAACATTGATTACATATTGACCGTCAGCGGTTGCAAAAACCAATGCATCTTCATTTTCGCTTACAGAAGAAACCTCTGCATAAATAGGGAAAGCAGGCTGTTCTTCTTCAGATGACATAACGATATATCCGTAGCTCTGAGGAGGAAGGCTTCTGGTGGAAATATTGCTTGCAATCGCTCTGACAGTACTTCCTTCTTTTATATCTTCAATGGTGATTTCTTCGCATTTATCATTAATGAAAAGTGTGTTTTCATCTGTATTGATTGCATACTCTGAATCAGCATTGATAACAAGCTGACCGTCATTTACAGATGTAAGCTGTCCTTGAATTACCTGTTTGTCATACTCAGCAGCAGCTATAGGCATAATCACAAGTTCTTGATCGGATATTTCAGCAGCAGGTGCATCTGCAAACACAAGCACTGAAGTAAGTAAAATCGCCGTAACAGTTAAAATAGAAATAAGTTTTTTCATAGTATTATCTCCTTTTCTTTTTAATTATTATTCTGCGATTGATACAAGCAAATTTGTTAAATCCGCTTGCGATACATTGATGGTATTTATCGTATATCCTATATCATCACATACAATGTATGCGCAGAAGTTGTTTCCGCTTTGAATAACAACGGCTTTTGTTCCGTTAATATCCGAAGGGGTTAATTCGTCATCTTCAAGAAAGACTGCAAGATTACCGGTATGTTTAGTGGTTTTTACTCTGATATAGCTGTCTCCCTTTTCATATTCAAAGAACCATACATCATCAGTATCCTTGTCTATCTGTCTCTCTTGGCTGACTTTAGCCGAGAAACCTTTGGGAATGCTGAGTTTGTCTTCAACATTGACCCCAAGATATATATAGTAATCTTCAATCGTCATAATTTCCGGTGCATCGTCCGTTTTAACGGTATCTGCTTCTGCTTTCTGAGTAACTGCATTTAGGGAATTGTTAGATTCGAGAGCATTTATGTGTAACTCAGGAAGCATATTATTCTCCGATGCAAAGTAGCTGTCTTGCTGCATAAGCAGCGGCATCTCTCCTGCCGCATCTTTTGTTGCGGCTTTATCAGAAGAAGCTTCTATCGATTCTTCCTTCATATTGCCTCCCGCTTGCATTTTTTCTTCCCGAGGCTGTTCGGGTGCAGAAACCACCTCTTCCTCGGTCAGGGAATAAGCCGTATCGGGAGATGCTGAATGTGAGCCTTGTACATTACCGGTATCAGCCACAGCGTCGTCAGTGTTAGTTTTTTGTGAAGGGGTGTTATCACTGTCGTCAGCGGCAATAATGGTACTGTCTTCATAGGTTACGCTTCCCGCTGAATCATTTACCGGCGTTTGGCTGAGATCCTGTTTGTTATACCAAGGTCCGACGGTCACTATAACGGCAACGGCACAAACGGCAGCCGCAGCAGTTGTAAAGACATATCTAAATCTGAAAGCATCCGTGCGGTGTTCACTATGTATTTCTTTTTTCATTCCGGAGTCAAGAATATTTTTAAGCATTCTTTCCTTTTGGGAGACAGAGGGCGTCAAGCTTTCAAATGAATCAATTAATTGTTTTTTATTCATCTTCTCCCACCTCCAATAAAAGCTTTAACTGTTTTCTTGCCGCAACGAGCCTTGTTCTCAGCGTCGATTCGTTAACCTTTAAAAATCCGGCTATTTCAGAAGTTGTGTAACCCTCATAATAATGTAAATAAAGGGGCAATTTATATTTATCTGGCAATTTGAGGATTTCATTAATCAACCCTTCACTCGGATTTTCGGACTTATATTCCGGCTCGCTGATGCTTTCCATGTCCGTTCGTTTGGAATTCCACCAATGCTTAAGTGAATTTCTGCATTCATTTTTAGCAGTAACGATAAGCCAGGCTTTTATATGGTTGTCGCTTTCAAAATCCTTACCGTATTTCATCAGCTTTATGAATACATTCTGGACAGCATCTTCAGCTTCCTGTGCATTTTTAAGCATAAGTAAGCAAATCCTGTAAACCGTATCCGCATAGCGGTCGTATATCCGAGTAATTTCTTTGTTCGTACGCAACGAAGAAACACTCAATTTGTGCACCTCCCAAAAGGCTTTACACTTATAATACAATTATAAAGCGTAAATTGTTGTATTTTTCCGAAAAAAATTTTAAAAAATTTTTTCAGAGCATCTTCCGTATCATTATAATACACATTTCCCCTTATTTCAACAACAAAAAAATCGGACGGTTAAATCGTCCGATTTTCTAAAATATTTATCCAATTTAAACGGTAACTCCAAGCTGTGTAAGACGGGCTTGAATATCCTTTACATCAACATCACGGGGCAGAAGTTGCTTTTTTACGGCGATTGAAGCCGCAACACCTGCCGCCTGACCCAGGTTCATACAGATGGGCATTGCACGGTAATTGGAATGTGCTTTATGTGTACCCGAGATATTTCTGCCGGCAAGCAGCAGTCCGTCAATCTTAACAGGAACAAGGCAGCCGTAGGGAATGGTATAACCTTCTGTTTGGGTAAAATGCTTCTGACAGCCGGTTTCGTCCAGACCGCCGCCCGACATATTATGAACATCAAAGTTAAAGTGCGCTTTGGTAACAACCCAATCATCAAAAATACGAGCTTCGGATATATCCTGTTCGGTTAAGGTTTTAACGCCTTTGAAATGGCGTGTTTCTCTTACACCCATAAAAGATGCACTTGTGATAATATACGCATTTTCAAAGCCCGGAACAAATTCACGCAGGTATTTAACAATGGCGTCCATCTGATTGCGGCAGGTGATAGTTGCTTTTGTAAGGTCGTTGCTGTCACATCCGTCCACATCAATGGCATTTGTCATGTTACAGGTAATTATATCTTTAAGCGTGGTATTGTATACAAGCAAATGTCCTGCCGGGTAGGGA
>URVP01000188.1 GCA_900551345.1 uncultured Eubacteriales bacterium | reverse complement strand
CGGTTAAATACTGCGAAGGAAATGTGACGGAAAAAATAGGAAATTACCTTAAAAATATATGAAAATATCTTGACTAAAGCCATCGTAATATATTATAATCGTTACATCTTTAGACGGAGGTGAATTATTATGGAGTTTGAAATGATTCGTGATTTTCTTGTGGAACAGCTTGGTATAGATGAAGATGAAATTACAATGGAATCATCCTTCGCCGATGACCTGGGAGCAGACTCCCTTGATTTGGTAGAGCTGATTATGGCACTTGAAGAGGAATACGACATTAAAATTGACGATGAAGAAGCAGAAACATTAAAAACTGTGGGTGATGTAGTTAACTTTATCAAATCATTTTGATTAACCGTCATTTTGTTTGCAAAATACCGTTCCGAAACACATTCGGACGGTATTTTTAAACATATAAGATAAAATTTAACCCTATGACTTATTTGTAATTTTTAGGAAAGGAGAGGTTAAAGTGAAACAATTGGAAAAAAACTTAGGTTATGAGTTTAAAAATATATCCCTTCTTGAGCAGGCGCTTACCCACAGCTCATACGCAAACAGCAGCAATACAAAAAGCTACGAGCGGCTGGAATTTTTAGGAGACAGTGTGCTTTCTCTTATAATAAGCAAATATTTGTATGACAAATTCAGCTTTGAAGAAGGGGAACTTTCCAAAATGCGTGCTAGCATAGTGTGCGAACATTCACTGGCTCAGTGCAGCAGAAAGTTGGGAATAGGCAAGTACATGCTGCTTGACAAAGGCGAAGAACTTACCGGCGGCAGAGACAGAGAATCCATACTTGCCGACATGTTTGAGGCAATTTTGGCAGCCATATATCTGGACGGAGGAAAAGACCGTGCAGAGCGTTTTGTAATGACCAATTTAAAGGATATAATTTCTCTTTCTGAGCAGGGAAAGATTAACACCGACTACAAATCCCATCTCCAGGAAATAGCCCAGGCAGAAGGCAAAAAAGTTGAATATGAGCTGTATAAAACAGAAGGTCCCGAACATATGCGTACATTTTTCTCGCAGGTTGTGATTGACGGCTCGGTTCTGGGCAAAGGTTCGGGCAAAAACAAAAAAGAATCCGAACAGGCTGCGGCAAAAAAAGCGATAGAACAACTGCAATAATTATACAAAACTGATAATCCGCAAACAAATAAACACTTGAAATATGGTTTTAATCCATATCTCAAGTGTTTTTATATTGTCGTGTTAAATTCTATAGTTGAGGCAAAATATCCGACCATACGGCGGCAAGAATTTCGTGACTTGAATATTCGTTATGCGATGTAATTGCAACAACGGCATTTTTGTGGGGAATTACTATGCTAAACTGTGCATACATACCATCTGCACGGTAGACCCCTTCGGGAGAGCACTTCCAAACCTGATATCCGTATCCCAGATTACTTTCGGGACTTGCCCACGGATCGGTGGGAACAAAATCGGTTGTCGCTTTGCAAATATAGTCCTCGTCTAATATACGCCTTCCGTTATATTCACCCTTGTTCAGCCACAATACTCCAAGCCGCATGATTTCTTCAGTTGTAAGGAAAAGCTCGGTTGCTGCCAGCGTATGTCCGCCCGGGCATGTGTGCCATTGGGGGTTGTGGATACCCAAAATATCAAACAGTTCAGGGATAAGAAAGTCACAAAGGCTTTTTGCTCCGGTTACTTTTTCAATAATCCTGCCAAGCATATAAGTACAGCCGTTGGAATATCTGAAGTGAGTGCCGGGTTCCCATTTTAAAGGAGTTTTAATAAACATCTTTGCCCAGTCCTCCGAAACAGAGTGCACCGTGGAAGTGTTTTCTTCTCCTCCGAACCAAAAGGCGTCTTTGCCTGACTGCATATGAAGCAGGTCAACAATTCGGATTTTTTCAGTTCCCTTGGCTGCATCGGAAGCAAATTCAGGGAAAAAATCAA
This sequence comes from uncultured Eubacteriales bacterium, assembly GCA_900551345.1. Lineage (GTDB taxonomy): Bacteria > Bacillota > Clostridia > Monoglobales > UMGS1388 > UMGS1388. The sequence continues at coordinate 1,341 of URVP01000188.1, read as the reverse complement.
GCATTTTATCTTCAAGAGATAATATTCCCTTTCTTACGCAAATGCCGACAGCAGTTGAAGTAAAAGTTTTTGAAACCGAATACGCACAAATTTTGTCATCGCTTCGCCAGCGGTGTGAAACCGTTTTACCGTCTTTATAAACGCATATTCCGTATACGCCCAGTTTTTTCTCATTTACCGTGAGACGAAACTGATTTAAAATATTCTTATCCATATTACTCTTCCTTCCTGCAAGAAAAGGTTAACATACTAACCGTTAAGCTTTGCCCAGGTATCTTTAAGAGTGGTAATACGGTTAAATACAAGATTTTCGGGTGTGGAGTCCTTGTCGGCGATAAAATAGCCGTTTCGTACAAACTGGAATCTTTCTCCTGCCTTGGTCTGAGCCAGATTTTTTTCCACTTTTCCCTGCTTTACCACAATAGAATTTTCATTAAGATTATACTTGTAATCCTCTCCCTCGGGGTAATCGTCCGGGTCTATAGCCTTAAAGAGCTGATCGTAAAGATTAATCTTTGCATCTACACATTCGGTAGCGGATACCCAGTGAATTGTTCCTTTCACCTTTCTGCCGTCAGGTGCATTGCCGCCCCGTGTTTCGGGGTCGTATGTGCAGATAAGCTCCTTTATGCTTCCGTCCTCATTTTTGATAATCTCCTTGCATCTTATAAAGTATGCACCCATAAGACGCACCTCCCTTTCGGGAGTAAGGCGGAAATATTTGGGAGGGGGAACCTCTTCAAAATCGCTGCGTTCAATGTACAGCTCCTTTGTAAACGGAACCTTTCTTTTACCCATTTCGGGAGATTCGGGATTGTTGTTAACCTCACAGTATTCAATCTCACCGTCAGGATAATTTTCAATAGTTATTTTAAGCGGGTCAATAACTGCCATTGCACGCATTGCGTTTTTATTCAGTTCATCTCTTATGCAGTGTTCAAGCACCGCATAGTCTACCACGCTGTTCGCCTTTGCAACGCCCACCAGCCTGCAAAATTCTCTGATGGAGGACGGAGTATAACCCCTTCTGCGAAGTCCGCTGAGCGTGGGCATTCTCGGGTCGTCCCAGCCGTCAACTATACCCAGCTGAACAAGTTCACGAAGCTTTCTTTTGCTCATAACGGTATAGGTTATATTAAGACGGGCAAATTCGTACTGATGGGGAGGATTTTCAAAACCAACATTTTCAACCACCCAATCATAGAGCGGTCTGTGATCCTCAAATTCAAGAGAACAGCATGAGTGGGTAATATTTTCAAACGCATCCTCAAGAGGGTGTGCAAAATCGTACATTGGATAAATGCACCAGTCCTCACCGGCACGGTAATGACCCGTATGGAT
>URVP01000187.1 GCA_900551345.1 uncultured Eubacteriales bacterium | reverse complement strand
TGTAAGAGATACCTGCTTTGTTGCTTCATCAAAGCCTACGGTAAGACCGAAATTTTCAGCAACGAATCTAATGGGAACAAAAGTTCTGTCCTGATGAATAATCGGAGCAGTATCCATAGTAACAGCTATACCATTACTATACATTGTCTCAGAACCTATATTAAGTACTATTGTATCTTTGTCTTTCTTAATTGTAACTGTCTGAGTAGGTTCATCCCATTCAACTGTATATCCAAGAGCTTCAGAGATAAATCTTACGGGAACAAGTGTTCTGTCACCGGCATCATTATACATAAAGGATACATCCATATAGCTTGTTTTTCCGTTCATTGTAAAGCTGGATGAACCGATAACAAATTTAATATCTACAGAATCATTTTTATCTTCTGAAACTATTGCACCTATAATCGGGGCATTGCCTATTCCGTTCTGGGAGTTCTGGCTCTTCTCAACTGTAACAATAGCCTTGGGAGTTGCATTAATTATAAAGCCTTCTTTTGCGGTAAGAGTACCTGTAAATGTGTAGTCACCCTCTACAGTACCAACAAAACCCGCTCCAACCATAGTCCAGGTTACAGGCCATTTGCCGGTTGTAGAACCATTGTTCCAAGCTGCATCACCTGTAACTGTAACGGTATCAGGAAGTCTGTCAAGAACCTGTGATGCTGACAAACCAGTACCAACAGTGAGCTTTTCAGTCTCACAAGATTTAATAATTACATCAGCAGATTCAGTCAATTTAAGGCTGTACACAAAGTTTGTAGACACTCCAGCTTCAAGAGAATAATCACTGATTGTAACAGATCCCTTTATGGGGTATTCGCCTTCTTTAGCATCTGCGAAATTTTCGGGCTCTGTCCACACAACATCATATTCTTTGGTTGTTGAATCTGAAAGTGTAGCTGTAGCAGTTTTAGGAAGAACATTTTCTACTATATCTTCCCAACTTGTTCCAAGTACAGCTTTGCCGCTTGTTTCGGAAATTTCAACATCAGTAACATATGTACCGCTGGGCTCAGAACCGCCGTCAACTGTAATTGTACCGTCAACAAGGTAATTGGGCATGTCTTCAAATGAGATAATTGCATCTGCATTGCCATCAAGGAGACCATCCTCTGGTGTAACAGTAAGATCATACACACCGGAAGCATCTTCGCTTACTGTAAAGCTAATTGTAGCAACAGTACCTTCTGAAACGATAGGTTCAAAAGCTGATGAAAAGCTAATATAAACAGATCCTGAGTCCTTTATGTCTGATACGATAAGATCTGCACTGGGACTAGGAATAATAGAACCCGCTGTATAACCTTCATATGTTAAAGCATCTGTATCGTATTTTACGAAAACTGAGTATCCATGAATGGCTTCATAAGGATTTGAATCGATTTTTACATCAACCATAACTGTCTGACCGGGAGCGGCAGTAACAGAGCTTACAGATGATGAAAAGTCTGCTGCATAAACAAAGGGTGCCATGCAAAGAAGCATTACAGCAACTGTTGCAAGAGCAACCGCTTTCTTAATTGAATTTTTCATTGTGTTTCCTCCTTGGTTAGTATATTTGTACAATGATAATCTTTTTAATAAATAATATCACAAAGATTTTCCTTTTTCAATTGTTTTAACAAAGATGTAATATAGTAAATTATTACTCTCAACTAAAATTTTCTTGACAAAAAAGCTGTAATTTTTATAGCATTTGAACTATTGTAAAATAAAATATAAAAAATTTTAAAAAAGTAGTGACAAATGCATTTTTATATGTTAAAATATTTAACAGTCAATTCAATATGGTAAAAACTATGACGAAGACAGTAGCCTTTGAGTGAAAGATATGAGCGAGCCGACGGCGGTGAGAGGTCGGTATTGAGTAACCTTGCGGTGAACATCACTTCCGAGTTGCTGCGGTGAAAACCGTCTTTATTATATGACGGCAATTAAGTGCGGACGGAATTCTCCCCGTTACGGAGAGGCATATGACTGTATGCTTTTTAATAGGTGGTTAAAGCGAATCTTCGTCCTGTTAAAGGGCGAAGATTTTTAAGTTTACAAGGAGGTTTGGAAAATGTACAACAAAGTTTCCACCGACCTGAATTTTACCGAAAGAGAAAAACAGGTTGAAAAGTTTTGGAAAGACAATGACATTTTCAAAAAAAGTATTGAAGAAAGAGAAGGCGGCGAAACATTTACCTTTTATGACGGTCCGCCCACGGCAAACGGAAAGCCGCATATAGGACATGTGCTGACCCGTGTTATCAAGGATATGATTCCCCGTTACCGTACTATGAAAGGTTACAGGGTTCTTCGTAAAGCAGGCTGGGATACTCACGGTCTGCCCGTTGAGCTTGAGGTCGAAAAACTTTTAGGCCTTGACGGCAAAGAACAGATAGAAGAATACGGTCTTGAACCCTTTATTACAAAGTGTAAAGAGAGCGTGTGGAAATACAAAGGAATGTGGGAAGACTTTTCTGCTACTGTAGGTTTTTGGGCAGATATGGACAACCCTTATGTAACATATCATAACGACTTTATTGAGTCTGAATGGTGGGCACTTAAGCAGATCTGGGAAAAGGGACTTTTATATAAGGGCTTTAAGATTGTGCCTTACTGCCCAAGATGCGGAACACCCCTTTCAAGCCACGAAGTTGCACAGGGTTACAAACTGGTAAAAGAACGCTCCGCAGTAGTTCGTTTTAAAGTTATAGGTGAGGATGCATACTTCCTTGCATGGACAACAACGCCTTGGACTCTTCCTTCCAATGTTGCTCTTTGCGTTAATCCGTCAGACACATACTGCAAGGTAAAGGCCGCAGACGGATACACATATTATATGGCACAGGATCTTCTTGATAATGTGCTTGGCAAGCTCGCCTCAGAAGATACGCCTGCATACGAAATACTCGAAACATATAAAGGCTCTGACCTTGAGCACAAAGAATACGAGCCGCTGTTTGACTGCGTAAAACCCGTATGCGAAAAACAGAATAAAAAAGGTCACTATATTACATGCGATGACTATGTTACAATGTCGGACGGTACAGGTATAGTTCATATTGCACCCGCATTCGGTGAAGACGACGCACAGGTAGGCCGTCGTTATGATCTGCCGTTTGTACAGTTCGTTGATGCACAGGGTAATTTAACACAGGAAACCCCCTTTGCCGGACTGTTTGTAAAAGATGCAGACCCCAAAGTTCTTACCGATTTGGAAAGCAGAGGTCTGTTGTTCGGCGCACCTAAATTTGAACATGACTATCCCTTCTGTTGGAGATGTGATACTC
>URVP01000186.1 GCA_900551345.1 uncultured Eubacteriales bacterium | reverse complement strand
CATTTTATAAAGAATTACACCGGCAATTAAACCCGACACTTTATTCTTTAAGTCAAAGTGTCGGGTTTAATATTAATGGAGATATATTGCTATTTATCTTGTAACAGCTTTTGTAAGTATAGGTTCAATGTCATCTCCGTTATTAAGAAGAATAACCTTAAGATGTGTATTTTCAGTAACTGAATCTATATTTATGGATGTATTAAGGTTAACTGCCTTTTCACATGCTGCGATATTTTTAAGAACATTGCCTTCATAAAGGGCAACTATCATAACCGCACCGTCATCAACTATTCCGCTAAGGTCAGCGGATACATCGACTGTACCCTCGGAAAGAGAAGTAACAGGCTGACCGTTTTGTGTAATACTTATGGTGGTGTCAGCACTTACTGTATTATCTTCAACAAAAGACCAAGGAGATTTTGGAGTTCCCCATCCATCCGGCTTGCCGTCCTTAAGAGTCTCAAAGCTTGAATTACTTATAACATTTTCACCGGTACTGTTATTTACAAGCTTTACGCAGTCTATGTACATATTGCCTACAGAATAACATCCGTTTACAAATACAAGAACTATCTGCTCATTGCTGCCCGTGTTAAAGGTCATTTTGCTCTCTGTCCATGTAGGACCACAAGAAGATGTAAGTGTTTTGATAGTGCCTCCGGAGAATGATGTCTGAACTCTTGCTTGAAGTGACACACCCTGGTCACCCTTAACCATCATGCTGAGCGTATAATCTGTATTAGGTTCAACATCTATCAGACCCATGGGTGAATACATTTCAAAAGATGCCACTGTATAATACGGTACATAATAAGGATTGTAATTAAGTGCATGTGTACCATCGTAAACAACACTGTCATCGATTTCAATTGTTGCCGGCTCCATATTCTTTACTACATCTTTTGTTGCTTCAAACCACACATTTGTGATTTTTACATAACCTGCATCATTGGGATGAACATAATCGTTTCCAAGCTCTGAAGAAGCATTGAAGCCTGTATACTGGTCAACAAGCGTTATAAAATCTGAGTTCTCTGCTGCGATCTGTTCAATTTCCGCATTGATATCTTTAATATGAGCATTCTTTCCGCTGTTACCTAAAGGAGTTGCTTTAGCAAGGAACACTTTAATGCTCGGGTCGATTTCATGTATAATTTGCATAGTCTGTCTGATATTATCAGGCGCCTGTGTAGCCCATGGATTTTCGGCGCTGTGCTGCAAAGAATCGTTTGCACCAAGCATATACAAAATTACCTGGGGCTTATACTGCGTAATCCATCCTTCTATGGAAGAAAGTGTTTGATCTGTTCTCCAACCACTGTAACCTGCATGACCGCTTCCTTTGGGGAATCCTGAGGATTCACCAAGGCTGCTTGGTCCTACAAAACTTACATTTGCACCGTATTCGATATATTTATCATAAAGTGCTTTTTTATAGCCGCCAATCATTTCAGACGATCCTACGCCTGCTGTAATAGAGTCACCGGTACACATTATACGCACTCCACCGTTGACATTACCCATATTGCCCGTGTTTTTGATGTAATATGAAAATCCGGGTTTGCCATCACCGTATGTATTTGTAACACCATTCCATCCATCATTTTCAAACGATCTGTCTTCGTTTAATACCTTCATACCTGTTCCGACAATCTTCATTTTGGGAACTACCATACAATAATCAAAGCTTAATTCTCCGCTTTGTCCGGGTATTGAATTAAACTGGATTTCTACATTTCCTGCAGATTTTGATGTAAATTCCAATTCGCTTCTGGTCCATGCTGAAGCACCTGTTACATCTTCAGAAACAAGTACATTACCTTCTGTATCCACTGCCGCGATATTTATCTTTAATCCATCGGGACTGCGAACTTGGGTAGAAATTTTATATTCCGTATTTTCTTCCACCTCTATTGTCTGATAAACCTTTTGCGGCTCATCGGAACCGGCTGTATAAACAACGCTTCTATATCCGACATAAAGCATATTTGAACTTGAGCCCTTCGGCTGGTCAATAATATTTTCTTCATATTCATATTCTATATCGTCAGGACTTTTCTCCTTAACACTATGGGCTGTGTAGAATATGTCATGAGGATTTTTAAAGCTCCAAAGTGACGGATCTTCAAATCCGGGGCTTTGAAGTAGGTTCACATCAGGTTCAGATGCCTTTGCAAGAAAGGCATTGTCAACATACCTGCTTCCCACACTGCCGAAAGGATTATTTGTCAAAGCAAATAAAACTGCATTATGAGAACCGGAATTGAAAGTCGAACTAGACTGCGTCCAAATGTTACCTCCGCTTATATTTAATGTTGCAAGCGCATCCCAAGAAGTAGCGTCAAGTATTCTTACAGAAGGACTTCCTCCGCCTTTCGACCACGCAGAGAAAATATAATCTGTATTTGTTTCAATTTTTACAGCTTTACTTGTAAGGAATGAAAATCCGTCACTTGATTCGCATTGGATTTTTGCGGAATAATGACCTTCATATACATTGGGGTTATCCGCCATATCCTCATCCAATGTCTCATCTGTTCCAGGATCGGGCTCTTGCGTATCCCCACCTTTAACCGTTATTGTATATGTAGTTGATTTACCACCGTATGAAACAGTTACAGTCTGGGTTCCTTCGGTCTCCATATCGTATCCAGAAATGACCGCAGATGTTACAACCTCATTTGAATTATCGCTATATGTAACTGTTACGGTAGGCTCAACAAAAGTGTCTCCCACAGTATATTCTGTCTTTTGATTGCTTACAGCAATCGATGTTACTGTTTTTGCGTCATCCGGAGCTTTACCATCCGTCATTACTGCTTCACTGTATTCAACATCAAAATGATTAGATACCTTTCCTCCGTACGGTTTGCCGTTTTCGAAATCCGATATTTTTACAACCGATCCGTCACTTTTCTTAGTAACGGTAAGGTCATCAATATATCCCGTACCTTTAGAAGCATAACTGTTACAAACCGCTACAAGAACAACAAAGGTATATGACCCTGAATTAAATTCTATGGAATTTGCCTGCCAGGTATCGCCGTTCTTTGATGTAGCCTTATCGATAGTAGCTCCCCAGTTATACTTTGAAGGATCTGACGCCTGCACCTGAATAACCTTGGAACCCGATCCTTTCGAGTACCAGCTTACGACATAATCCGTATTAGCCGTTACTTTAAAATATTCACCCACCGCATTATACGAACTGTCAACCACCATTTTTGTTGCATAGTGGCCGTTGTAAACATTTTCGTTAGCAGCAGCGGCAAATGATACCATACCAACAGATGATACTA
>URVP01000185.1 GCA_900551345.1 uncultured Eubacteriales bacterium | reverse complement strand
CTATAATACATATACGCTCTAAGGTAAATTACATTATATAAGCGAAGCAATATGCTTTGAATTGTAATTTTGTCAGCAGAGAGTGATTGTGTTTATGGATATGAAAAGATGGCTTGAGCAGGTTAAAAATTCTCCGGTTAAAAAGGCTATGCCCGTTTTATCTTTCCCCTGTGTTCAGTTTATGAATGTTACTGTGAGGGAGCTTGTTTCAGACAGCGAACTTCAAGCAAAAGGAATGAAATTGATAGCAGATAAAACGGATTCCCTTGCATCGGTAAGCATGATGGATTTGTCCGTAGAGGCAGAAGCATTTGGCTCTGAGGTAATATTTTCCGATGATGAAGTACCTACCGTTACTGGTGCATTGGTTACAACGGAGGAGGAAGCTGAAAGCTTAAAAGTGCCACAAGTTGGTGAGGGTAGAACGGGAATATATATCAACGCTATAAAGAAAGCTGTTGGACTTATAACGGATCGTCCGGTGTTTGCAGGTGTTATAGGACCGTTTTCTTTAGCAGGCAGACTTATGGATGTAACCGAAGCTATGGTTAATTGTTATGCAGAGCCTGATATGGTACATACAGTGCTTAGTAAAGCGACGGATTTTCTTATTGAATATTAAGTCTTATAAAGAATCGGGAGCAAACGGAATAGTTATGGCAGAACCCTTAACCGGAATGCTTTCACCCGATTTGGCAGCGGAATTTTCTGCTCCTTATGTAAAAAGAATAGTTGATTCGGTACAAGACGATAAATTTATAGTTATATATCATAACTGTGGAAACAATACAATTCAAATGATAGATTCTATTCTTTCTACCGGCAGTGCCGCTTATCATTTCGGAGATGCTATAGATATGAAAGAGATGTTGGGGCATATCCCGAATGATGTGGTTGCTATGGGAAATTTAAGTCCCGTAAATTACTTTAAAGGCGGAACCGTGGAGTCGGTTAAGCAGGCAACTAAACAGCTTATGAGTGATTGCGATTCTTTCTCGAATTTTGTGCCGTCTTCAGGGTGCGACCTTCCCCCGTCAACAAGCTGGGACAATATTAATGCATTTTTTGATGCGGTGAGCGAGTTTTACAATAAAAACGAGGAATGAAAAGATTTTAATACATTATGTAAAAAACCTTGACCTGCTAAATCGCGGGCTGAGGTTTTTTATATAATAAATTGTTTTATTAATTAAAAGGTGTTGATATACTTTATAAAATGTGCTAATATCAAAACAGAAAGGTTATGATGATTATGAAAAAGATTCTCTTTGTGTGTCTTGGAAATATTTGCAGAAGTCCCATGGCTGAATTTATTTTTAAAAAGATGGTTCATGACAGCGGCAGGGAACATGACTATTATATTGCATCGGCTGCGACTCATGATGACGAAACTTACGGCGGTGGAAGTCCTGTTTATCCCCCTGCCCGCAAAAAGCTTGCAGAGCATGGCATATCCTGCAACGGAAAGCGTGCGGTGCGTATGACTAAGAGCGATTATGGCAAATACGATTTAATTATTGCTATGGAGCCGTCAAATGTTCGTGATATACTGCGTATAACCGGCGGTGATCCGGATGGGAAAGTTAAGCTTCTTTTAAGCTATGCAGGAGAAGAATCCGGCATTGCAGATCCGTGGTATTCCGGGGATTTTGATACTGCATATAACGAAATTTATAAGGGCTGCGATGCTTTGTTTAAAGCCTTGAACAATAAAAAATGATGCATTATTACTTATTTTATAACAAATGATAAAAAGCCGTTTTGCTGTTTATGCAAAACGGCTTTTAGCTTATTCAAAATCATTACTGAGTGACTGACGGAGAAAGAAGCGGGTTTTTTCGCTTTTGGGATTGTCAAATATGTCCTGAGGAGTTCCTTCTTCTTCAATTATTCCGTCCTGCATATAGATTATCTTATCGGAAACATTTTTTGCAAATTCCATTTCGTGAGTTACGATAATCATAGTACGGTCGTCCGATTTAAGGCTCTTGATAACTCTGAGCACTTCTCCGGTCAGTCCCGGATCCAGTGCACTTGTGGGTTCGTCAAAACAAAGTATTTCAGGGTTTAAAGCCAGTGCTCTTGCAATAGAAACTCTTTGTTTTTGTCCGCCCGAAAGTTCACACGGATAGCTCATAAGCTTGTCGGAAAGACCTACGCTTTCAATAATGCTTTTCGCATTTGATTCTATTTGTTCGTATATATCTTTTTTGTTTTTTTTGTAATCTTCTCTTTCTTTTGCTAAAAGCTTGGGAGCAAGAGTTACATTTTCAAAAACATTGTATTGGGGAAACAGGTTAAAATCCTGGAAAACAAGACCGAATTTAAGCTGTATTTTTCTAAGCTCGGCGGCAGAAATCTTTTTATTACTGTCCATGTCAAGAAGCACTTTATCGTTATGCAGTATTTTGCCCCTGTCTGCCATTTCAAGCAGGTTAAGGCATCTGAGAAGTGTTGTTTTGCCGCTGCCCGAAGAGCCTATTATGGAAACAACCTCACCCTTTTCTACCGAAAAGTTTATACCCTTTAAAACCTCGGTTCTGCCAAAATTTTTATATACATTTTCAACTTTAAGTATACTCATAAGTCTCACCTTAACCCTTATAATAGTCAAGCTTCTTTTCTATGTATGCAAACATAAGCGTCAGCAGTCCGCAGAATGCCAGATAGAACACGCCTGTATAGAAAAGGGGCCACAAAAGACCGTCTGAGTTGATAAACTGCTGAGCACTCCAGATGATTTCATAAACCATTATGATTCGGGCAAGAGAAGTATCCTTGACCAGCGTTATTATCTCATTGCTCATCGGCGGTATAATTCTTTTTATAACCTGAAAAAGTATTATCTTAAAGAATACCTGAGTTTTTTTTAGCCCCAGCACTTGACCTGCTTCATATTGTCCTCTTGATATGCCCTCTATGCCACCTCTGTAAATTTCGGAAAAATAGCAGGCATAATTAAAGACAAATGCAATTATAACAGCTGTAAATCTGTCAAGCACCGCCCAGGATGCAAGCCATTCGATTAAAAAGCCGTCCTGTCCTGCCGATATAAGACTTTGTGCCCACCGTGAGATAAGACCGGGACCGTAAAATATAATTATAAGCTGGAGCATAAGCGGTGTTCCTCTAACTATCCATATCACCGTCTTTGTGAGCCATTTAAGCGGCTTAAACTTGCTCATGGAGCCAAAGCTAATTATAAGGCCTATGGGCAGTGCGAATAAAAGAGTCAACGCGAATATTTCCAATGTAGTGCCAAAGCCCTCAAGCAGACTTGTTGTTACCTTTAAAAACATAATTTTCCCCTTAATTTA
>URVP01000184.1 GCA_900551345.1 uncultured Eubacteriales bacterium | reverse complement strand
GCTCTTGTATGGCTGTTATCAAATTGTTATCAAAAGACTTCTCCGAACGCCGCAAACCCGCATTATTACTGGGTTTTCAGACTTTTCTGGTTTATTCCCACTCTTTTACAGGTGTCTCAAACACCTTGTTTTAAGGGCTTTTTACTGCCCTAACAGCCTATTTTAGAGGGGATTTTCTATGTTATATTTGGTCTGTTTTCTTGCGTGTTGCAAGTGAAGTTGCATATAGGTTAAAGGGATAATTGCCTTTGGCTTTGAAGCCAGTCATTAGACTACATATTCTTTAATATTATACACAAAAAGCCCGGTTTCGTCAACCGGGCTTTTGCTTTATACGCTTGTCTTGACATACAGGTTATCAACGATTCCCATAATCAATTCTATGTTAGACATTAGCTCATCACCTATATTTTCGCCGCTTCCAATGCGCTGCAATTCTACTAACACCTCATTGAGCTTATCGTAAACGGCTCGATGTATTTTGCAGTTGCCCTGAACATAAATCTTCCTATCGAGTAATTTAGATACAATGTAGTCCTGTTTGGTCATTCCCGATAGTTCAACAACAGTGTTGATTTGATGATCTTCCTCTGATGAAACCCGAAACCCGATTGTCCTATCCCGAAACCTGTTGTGCTTATCGCAATTTTTGGCTGACATATTTTTACCCCCTTCTTAGGCTGTCAAGGTCGTTGGCGATTGTTCTTTGAACTTCATCGAATAGATGGCCATAAATGTCCTGCGTGGTTTTAACAGATTTATGCCCTATTCGCTTCGATACCTCGAAAATATCGTACTTCTTACTGATTAACAAGGAAACGTGGGAATGGCGTAAACCGTGAACGGTTATCCTTTTCAGTCCTGCCTCCTGCGTCATATTTTGAAAATTCTTTGTCAGGGTAGACTTTGTAATCTGGAAGATACGCTGATCCGGTTCCGGTTCATATAGCATATCAATATATTCCCTGAGTTCATCGCAAAGGAAAGCAGGCATACTCACTTTTCTAACCGAACTCGGAGTTTTAGGAGTGCTGATTACATCTTGTCGGCCTACTCTCTGATAGGTCTTATTAACGGTAATAATCCCTTCCTCCAAGTCAATGTCATTGAGAGTCAAGGCAAGCATTTCGCCTTCTCTGAGGCCACACCAGTAAAGAACTTCAAAAGCATAGTAGTAATGAGGATTCTGCATAGCGTAGTAGGCAAATTTTTCGTATTCGTCTGCACTCCAGAACTCGACTCTCTTATCCTTAATGCCCATATTTTTGATGTCAGCAAGGGGGTTTAATTTGAGATACCCCTTGCTGTGAGCATAGTTGATAACCGAATTGAACTGGCTCTGGATTGTTCTAAGGAACGCCTTAGAGAGAGGTTTCCCGTCCGGTTTGACAACGCTTTTCATTTTAGCCTGCCACGCTGCAATATCATCATCTGTTATATCCGCAATCGGCGTATCCCGAAAAGTCGGAAAGATGTGCTTTTCAAAGACGTTGTGTTTCGTTCTCAGGGAGGATTCTTTAATATCCTCCCGCTTATGCGACATAAGGTATTCCTGAAAAACGTCCTCAAATGTTCTCTCATAAGGTGCTTCTTCCTCCTCATTCTCTGCGGTGAGATTTTCAAGAAAATTCTCCTCATAGTCCTTTGCTTCTCGCTTGCTGTCAAAACCACGCTTGTATTCGGTTTGCGTGGTTCCAGTGTTCGGATCGACATAATTGAATTTTGCAAGCCACTTAACACCCTTTTTTACCTGATACTTATACTGCGGCATATCGCTCGCCTCCTTTACTCATCGTCTGTTTGGATTTTTTCTTCAGGTGGGAAGAACCGTTTTGTTAGATACAAAGAATCAACCTTGCCTTGAAGCGTTAAATAGCCTGATTTTTCAAGTTCTTTGTTCAAGCGGTCGATTATCTTGTAGGCATACGAGGCTGAAATACCAAGAATTTCAGCTACCTGTTCAGCGTTAATCAATTTTCTTGTATTGGATTCCATACTGTACCTCCATAAGCATTTCATTCTCAATCGCCTCCTTTTGTGTGGATTTGATTGTATTGTATTTGAACCTTCTGCAAACGGCAATTATGCGATTTGGGCAATCGCATAATTGCTATCTGCGCCACCTTCGACTTATTTCGTGGGCGGCTTTTCAGATCTATCCCGAACAACATATTCAAAGCCCGAGTTATCGCATTTGTCGCATTTCTGCTTGATTTTCGCAAAGGGATCATACCGCTTCACAATATAGTCGGGATTTGATTTGTAGTCTTGCAGGCACCTGCCGCATAAGCACCGGATTTCGCCTTTGTGCTGCGGCTTGTAAACCCACACGCCGAGAGCTTTTTTCAGGCCATTGTTAATCCTGCGGAAAACATTATCATCATCAACGATTCCGATATAGCTTACGAGATCTGCCTGATTGATTGTTTTGAGCTGCTCGAGCATAACCATTGAAGGCTCTCTCAGTCCGAAGCGGTCGCCCAAGATAATATGCGAGGGCAGATACCGCTTCTTTATTGCTGAGGTTAGAGCCGCAATCACGGTTGTCGTACTTGCCTGATTTCCTTCATCGCACTGCACGACAAGGACGGGGCGGAGTCCGTTTTGCATAGAGCCTTCATTTTTACCAAAGTCATAAAGGTAAATTTCTCCACGCTTTACTTTCTGATTTTCGTTGGTCGCCATAATGTATACCTCTCATTTTTAGTATTTGAAAGGTGTTTCGCTGCCGGCTATGAAACAAGTCCCTTCACTAATTCCCAGTGGCACCCCCGTTTTGGTCGGGTATAAATCTAAAAAAAATTAAAAAAATTTTTTCTCACCTTAAAAACTGCTCTCAAAACGCAAAAAAAGCCGCCTGCTTCTCCGTAGAGAAACAAGCGGCTTGAACTGCTTTCTATTTAGATGTATTGTACGGTGATCCGTTTCTTCCGTGCTTTTGAGATTTTGATGAGAACATCGTCTACTGCGTCCGTGTATCTGCCTTGCGCCATAAGGCCGTTTTTCAGGTCTATGAGCGATTGTATAACCTGAGAGCGTTCCTGCTCGGTTAAATAGATATGGTAGTCTTTCTCTTTCATCTCCTGCACCTCCGTTCTGATTTTACTATACAAAAAATCACAATGCTTTGCAAAGGTGCGCCTAAAAATAAAAGAGGGTTCCAACCGTTTATAGTTGGAACCCCACTCTTTTTTAGCTCATTACTGCATAACCGTTGGCAGTTATTTCGTCCGTTGCAAAAGGCTCTCGGCTCATAACGTGTTGCAAAAGTGTTGCAAAACCAATCCGCCAATTTGGGAAGTGTCCGTAAACCCGCATAAATAC
>URVP01000183.1 GCA_900551345.1 uncultured Eubacteriales bacterium | reverse complement strand
CAATTTCGGCGATAATTACTTTTTTGCCCGAATTAAGTTTGGTTTTAATTATGTTTTCCCGTTTGTGTGGGGTGTATATTATTTTTTTGTGTACCGCTGCGGACTGCATAGGATTTTTTTTGCCAACCATATCTTTTATGCATTTAATGTGTGACGGCGTTGTTCCGCAGCAGCCTCCCAGTATTTTTGCTCCCAGAGAAAATATTTCCGAAATAGTTTCGGCAAAATATATTGGATTGTCGTTATATACTATCCTGCCGTTTATTGACGAAGGATAGCCTGCATTGGGCATTGCTATAAGCGTCTTATCGGATAAGTCAAGCTGTCTAATAATGTTTTTCATATGTGCCGGTCCGCATACGCAGTTAAATCCAAAACCCTTTATTATTGGAAAAGTACCCAGTTCGTCAGATATGCGACGGGCTGAATCTCCCTGCTTTGTATGCCCGTCCTGATCTATGCCGAAGGACAAAAGTATTACGGCGTTTTTATTTTTGCTGTGTATATACTCAGCAACAGCCTTTGCTTTATTTACGGAGTCAAAAGTTTCAAGTAAAAAATTGTCAAATCCTTCATCCAAAAACACATCCGCCGTACGGCAAAGACAGTGTACAGCTTCTTCATCGTCAGCTCCTGCCCATGGTCCAATGTCCGCAAAAATATCTGCACTTGTACCATCTGCGGCAATGTGAGCATTTTTGCATGCTGCCTTGATTATCTCCTTATAATTTTCTGTGGTATAAGGGTTTGCCGAAAAAGTGTTTGTTTTTATGGCGTCGGCACCTGCTTGTATGTATTGTCTGTGTATGCCTATTACTGTATCTGCATCGTTTATGTTTGCGTTTTCGCAGGCCTCGGTTTTGCCTGTTAAGGAGTAATAGTATGTTCCCATTGCTCCGTCAAATAAATAATAACCGTTTTCTTTTATATTCAATGAATTGCCTCCGTTATTAACAATTATGGAATTATATTATCATGAATTTTAACAAATGTCCAGCTTTTCGTCATTTATAAGGCAATTTGCCGGCTTTTTTGTCGCAAGTTTTTTTGTTCTCACCTATAAAAATCATATGTAAATTTTACCTATTTGTAAATTTTTTCTTATTGACAAAAAATGTATTTTGGTGCATAATGTATACGGTATAATTTTATGGAGGAATGACAATGAAAAAATTATTTGCGATTTTGCTGGTGCTGACCATGTCTGTATCTGCTTTTACATATTCCGTATTTGCAGCTGACGATGATGAGACTGATGTTCAGGACAACCTCACCGAGGATACTCTCGAAGATCTTAATAAGGGACAAGAAGGGTTTGACCAGAATGCTGTTCAGACCAACCGTGATGAAGCTGTGGAATCTCAGATAGAAAACGGCGCATACAATCCTACTGATCTGACAATTGATGATATTAAAAACATTTTTGGCCCTTCACTGGATACAAATGATCCTAATTGGGCATATCAGGATCCAATACAGATATATATCGACGGCACTTTGGTAAGCTTTCCTGATACAAAGCCACAGCTTGTTGATGACAGAACCCTTGTGCCCGTAAGAATAGTTGCCGAGCAGTTGGGTGCTAATGTAGCCTGGGACGAAGCAGCTCAGCAAGTTACAATCACAAAGGACAGCCTTACTATTGTTCTTACCATAGACAACAGCACTGTATATGTTAACGGCGCCCCTCAGGTTCTGGATGTTCCCGCAATGGTTATTTCGGACAGAACCATGGTTCCGTTCAGATTTATATTTGAAACATTCAATATGAGAGTTGAATGGTCGGAAGAAAACAGGAACGGAACGACAGTTTCAATTATAGAGGCATTTTCAAATTAAACAGCAAATATATAATCCGTTCAGACTTATATGTCAGGACGGATTATTTTTTGCAGTTTTAAGGATAATATTACCATATATACAAATACTTGACAGGAGGAGTTGTTTTGAACAACAATCTTGAAAAAATATTGCTCAAAGTACAAAAGCCGTCACGATATACGGGCGGTGAATACAACAGCGTTATAAAAGATAAAAACAGCGGTCTTATCCGCTTTGCTTTTTGTTTCCCCGACACATACGAGGTGGGCATGAGTCATTTGGGCATGCGTATACTTTACGGAATGTACAACGAACGGGAGGATACCTGGTGTGAAAGAGTCTTTGCTCCCTGGGCTGATATGGAGGAGCAGATGAGAAAAAACGGCATAAAGCTGTTTGCTCTTGAAAGCGGCGACCCGATAGATGAGTTTGACTTTATCGGTTTTACGCTGCAATACGAAATGAGTTATTCCAATATACTTAATATGCTTGACCTGGCGGGTGTTCCCATGCTTGCTGCCGACAGAAGCGAAGGTATGCCTTTTGTTATCGTGGGAGGGCCCTGCGCATATAACTGCGAACCTATCGCCGACTTTGTGGACATCGTTATTTTGGGCGAGGGGGAAGAGGTTAACGGAGAAGTTATGGACTTGTATGCCGACTGGAAAAAAAGCGGCGGCTCAAGATTCGATTTTCTTCGCTCAGCTTCCGCCATCGAAGGCGTTTATATTCCCTCTTTTTATGATGTGGAGTATAACAGCGACAATACGGTAAAGGCGGTAACTCCCAAATATGATTTTGTTCCCGCCCGAGTAAGGAAAAGAATCGTCAGTGATTTTGACAAGGTGTATTATCCCACTAAGGTTATTGTACCGTCTACCGAGATAGTGCATGACAGAATGATGCTTGAACTGTTCCGAGGCTGCGGAAGGGGATGTCGCTTTTGTCAGGCGGGTATGATATACCGCCCCATAAGAGAAAAAAAGGCGTCAACCCTTATAAAGCAGGCGCAGGAACTTATCGAAAATACGGGCTATGAAGAAATTGCTCTTACATCTCTTTCCACCAGTGATTATTCTGAGCTTAAAGAACTTTGCGACGGACTTTTAAAAATTACCGAAGAGCGTAAGATAGGTCTTTCTCTGCCCTCTCTGCGTGTGGATAACTTCAGCGTGGAGCTTATGCAGAAGATTCAGAAAGTCAGAAAAAGCGGACTTACCTTTGCTCCCGAAGCAGGCACACAGCGGCTTCGTGATGTAATAAATAAAAATGTGTGTGAAGAGGACTTAAAACGCTCCGTTTCTTTAGCCTTTGCAGGAGGCTGGAGCGGCGTTAAGCTGTATTTTATGATAGGTCTGCCTACCGAAACTGATGAGGATATAGAGGGAATTGCCCATCTTGCCGGTCTTGTAGGCGATGAATATTTTAAGCTGCCTAAAGAAAAAAGAAACCGAGGTCTTTCGGTAACGGTCAGCACATCTACCTTTGTGCCCAAGCCGCATACTCC
>URVP01000182.1 GCA_900551345.1 uncultured Eubacteriales bacterium | reverse complement strand
TTGTTTTTTTTTTTTTCAAGCAGAAGACGGCATACGATATTCCTCTACGTCTCGTGGGCTCGGAGCTGTGTGTAAGAGACAGGAATAACAACAGACGAACTTATACCCCTTTTGAAATCGTCGGGCAATTTCCCCATGCACAGATATATTGAACTGGGCGATATTACAGATGAAATGTATGATACTTTCCGTTTCCCTCTTAAAAACAGATGTTATGCTGACACAGTAAATTGTATGCCCGCTGACGACGATACCAATTATACCGTTCTTGCTCAAATGCTTATAGATAAGTATACAAGAGATTTTACTTCGGCTGATGTAGCACGGATTTGGCTTGACAGTCAGCCTAAAAATGCATATTGTACTGCAGAGCGTGCGGCTTTTTGTAATTTTATTAAAGGATACATGCCGCCTGATTCGGCAGTATATAAAAATCCTTTCAGAGAGTGGATAGGTGCTCAGATAAGAGGGGACTATTTCGGATATATAAATCCGGGAGACCCGGAAAAAGCTGCTGAAATGGCTTTTAGGGACGCTTCTATTTCCCATGTAAAAAACGGTATTTACGGCGAAATGTTTATTTCTGCAATGCTAGCTTGCGCCGCCGCAACTGATAATGTCCGTGAGGTAATTTCAGGCGGACTGGGGCAGATTCCTTACACTTCAAGACTTTATGAAGCGGTAAGCGGTGTAATTGCCGACTATGACTCAGGTTTAAGCTGCGCAGATTGTTTTGCAAAAATTCATACTGTATATAACGAACATGACGGACACGATTGGTGTCATACCATTTCCAATGCCGTTATTGTTGCTGCATCGCTTTTATACGGCGAAGGAAACTTCGGCAAGAGTATTTGCATCGCCGTACAGGCAGGGTTTGACACAGACTGTAACGGTGCTACCGTCGGTTCAATAGTTGGAATGATGTACGGAGCGGGGTGCATTGAAGATAAATGGAAACAACCCATAAATGATGAACTTGATACATCAGTTTTCGGCGTGGGTAAAGTAAAAATTTCGGACTGCGCCGATAAGACCATGGAACATATACAAAATAAAACAATAAATGAAAAGGAATGATATTAATGAAAATTGGAGTTTGCGGAATTCCGGATAATTTTAAAAGCTGCTGTATACCTGAGGCGGATTTTGCGGAAATAAGCCTTAAGGATTTAGCTGACAAAACAGACGAAGAGTTAAAAGCGCTCATTCAAATATCAAAACAGACGGGCGTTCCTATTGAGACGGCTAATTGCTTTTTCCCCGGAGAGTTTAAACTTTGCGGTAAAGACTATTCAAAAAACACTGTTTTGGAATACAGTAAAAAGGTGCTGGATAAAGCCGCTCAGCTCGGCGTAGAGCTTGCGGTTATAGGAAGCGGAAAGTCCAGAAATATTGATGAGGGTGAAGACAAAGAAAAATGTCTTGCACAGCTTGAAGAGTGCTTTATTACTGCGGCTGACCAGGCCGGAAAATACGGAATAGACATTGTTTTGGAGCCGCTTAATAAAAAAGAGACAAATTACTTAAATACCGTTGCCCAGGCAGGAGCGGTAGTAAGAAAGATTGCACACCCCAATCTTTTTTTGCTTGCTGATACATATCATATGTCCTTGGAAAATGACCCGTACCAAAGCTTGATTGACTTTAAGGATATACTCCGCCATATGCATATTGCACGGGGTATAACAAGAAAATTCCCCATGCCTGATGACGGCTTTGACTATGCCGAAATTAAAACAATGACGGATAAAGCCGGTTACCATCTTCGTATAGCTATCGAGGGAGTTCCCTATAACGATTTTGACAGTGAGATAGTCGGATGTGTTAACTTTGTTAAAGATATTTTCGGCAGATAATATGTGCTGATTTAAGGGGCGTATTATGAAAAAGATAGTTAGCTTACTGTTGACTTTTATTTTGATTTTATCAAACATTCCTGCGGCTTTTTCTTCGGAAAATGCAGAATCTTTTATAGGTGAATATGAATCCTTTGATATAGGAGAATTTTCTGCGGTTAACGGTGTTTCATCTGCTCAGAAACTGCTTCAGAAAGATACGGTAACTCAGTGGGTCTTTCAGAAAGAAACCTCCTCCGGATATAATATGGCTAATTACCCGGAAAATTTCATTCAGAAAGGCGACGGGTATAATAATACATCGTTTTTGTCAACCGGTTCCACAACAACCATAGACGGCAAAAAATCAAGAATTTACCGCAATTTTGATAAGCCTTATGAAAACAGCACCATTACTCATGAAATAAGGCTTAAAAAGCCTGAAAAGGGCACTTTGCGGTATTATCTGTGTGATAAGCCTTTTTCCGGCTATAACCTTGAAAGCGGCGGACAGAGGATAGCTCAGGTGGCTATTCGCTCAACGGGTGAAGTTTTATACGCCGGAGAATGGATTTCCGAAAAGTCAAGGACAGACACAAAAGCCGATATAACATTATCATCGGATAATCCGTGGATATATATCCGATTTGTTATCGATATGCACACAAGAAGCATTAAGATGTACCGGGGTATTGATATTGAAGATATGCAGCCCTGGACGCAAAGTAAATATCAGTTCAATTTTATGGCTAACGGTTCTTCGGGCAGCTATGAAATGGCAGAGGGCAGTCTTGCGTCAGTCGGCTTCTTTTCGGACACATTAAGCGAAGCGTATCAAATGGCATGTGACGATGTTAAAGTATGTTACGGCGACGGAAGTCTGCCTGTTGCATATGACCTTAAGATTGACGGAAGCCCGGTGGCGGGTCATACATTAACCGCCGAATACAAATATTTTGATTTTAACTCGGTTGCTGAAAGCGGTTCGGTAATAGAGTGGTGCTCGGCGGACGATGTGTATTTGTCCCAAAATGTTACAGTGCTTAAAACCGAAACGGTAAGCGGGGATAACCCTTCCGAATATCTGCTTAAAGATTCGGATATAGGCAGATTTGTGGGTATCAGAATAATACCTGCAAATGCATATGGGACAAAAGGCAATATCTCATCTGTCTCTTTAAAAACGGTGGTAAGAGAGCCTGTCACAAAACCTACGGTCACACTGATTTCGCCTTATAACGATACAAGAATACCTGCCGATTATCCTCTTGCGCTGTCAGCTGACGCTTATTGTGATAATACGGTTATTACCAAGGTGGAATTTTACTGTGACAATGTAAAAATTACAGAATGTGACACTTTCCCGTATCGTTCAAATTATATCGGTTTAGATACCGGGGTTCATACTCTGTATGCAAGGGCATACAATGCTTTGGGCGAATATACGGATTCGCAGCCGGTAACTTTTGAGACTGCTGCGGCGTATGAACCCGGCGACGAGTTTGATGTGCTTAGAGAAAAAAGAAAGGAGCAGCTTACGGGAG
>URVP01000181.1 GCA_900551345.1 uncultured Eubacteriales bacterium | reverse complement strand
AATGGGAAGGTACGCTTGCGAATGTCTAAAAATCTAAGGCGCAGACTGTCAAAGCTTGTTTCGGGATGCTCATAGAACAGCCACATTGCTTTGGCAGCATCAATTGCCGAACCGCCTCCCAAAGCAATAATAACATCGGGATTGAAGCTGTTCATTGCTTGGACTCCCCTGTGTATTGTTTCTATTGAAGGATCGGGTTCCACATCTGAGTATATTTCACTGTGACAATATATTTCCCTCTTACGCAGATAATAAAGTATCTTATCAACATAACCAAGGCGCATCATGGATTCATCGGTCACTATAAAAGCTCTGGATATATCAGGCATAGCAGAAAGGTACTGTATGGAATCCCATTCAAAGAAAATTTTTGGCGGGACCTTAAACCACTGCATATTAACACGCCTTTTTGAAAGTCTTTTTTTATTTATGAGATTTACCGTTGATACATTTGAAGTTGTAGAATTTCTTCCGTAAGAGCCGCAACCCAAAGTCAAAGATGGGGTATTTGTATTATAGAGATCGCCTATTGCACCTTGAGAACAAGGAGAATTTACTATTACACGACCTACTCTCATAAGCTCTCCGTATGCTTTGCTTATACCTTCATTTTCAGTATGGACTACGGCTGAATGTCCAAGTCCGCCTAAATCGAGCATCGCTGAAGCATAATCAAAAGCCTGATTTACATCATCCGCTTCAAAATACGCCAGTATGGGGGAAAGCTTCTCAAGAGAAAGAGGGTATTTTCTAGAGGGTTCAGGCAACTTGGCTAGGAGAATTTTAGTATCCTCCGGTACTGAAAATCCTGCCTGCTTGGCAATCCACACAGGTTTTTTGCCTACCACATCAGGATTAACCATTCCTTTTTCTTCATTCATTGCAAATTTGGTAAGCATCTGGGTTTCTTCTTCATTGGTGAAATAGCAGCCTTTTTCCTTAAACAGTTGCTGCAATCTTTCAGATATTTCTTTATCCGCAATAACTGCCTGTTCAGAAGCACAGATCATGCCATTATCAAGAGTTTTTGAAAGTATTATGTCCGTAACGGCACGCTCAAGATTCGCTGATTTTTCCACATAGCAAGGTACATTGCCCGGTCCTACGCCCAGTGCAGGCTTACCGGCACTGTATGCTGCCCGAACCATACCTGATCCTCCTGTGGCAAGAATAAGCGAAACCTTGGGGTGATTCATTAATGCGCTTGTGGCCTCAACTGACGGCTTTTCTATCCATTGTATACAGTCTTTGGGTGCACCGGCTCTTACAGCCGCATCACGCAAAATTTTTGCTGCCTCAACAGAACACCTTTGTGCAGATGGATGGAAACCAAATATTATGGGATTTCTGGTTTTTGCCGCAATTAAGCATTTGAACATAACCGTAGATGTGGGATTTGTAACAGGAGTAACCCCGGCTATTATACCCACCGGTTCTGCGACCTCCACATATCCCTCAAGCTCATTTTCATCAATTATTCCAACAGTTTTCTGGTGTTTTATGGAATTCCATATATATTCTGTTGCGAACATATTTTTTATGATTTTGTCCTCAACAACACCTCGCCCTGTTTCCTCTACAGCAAGCTTTGCGAGATACATATGTGCATCAAGTCCTGCAATCGCCATGGCATGAACCGCTCTGTCCACCTGCTCCTGATCCATCTTCATATATTCATCAAGAGCAACCTCTGCCTTATCAGCAAGTGCAGTAATCATGCGCGCGACGCTTATTTCTTCCTTATTTATCATTGTAGTTGAAGAAACTGTCGACTCATTTTCCTTAGTTTGTACAGTCATATTAAGAAAACCTCCTTTGTCGGTAGTTTCTCCCAAAACCATATAAAATATGAAAAACAACATAAAAAATCGGAACAGAATTTTCTGTTCCGATTATAAAAACTATTTTTCACTTTTTAGAAGTGCAAATTCCCTTATAAGTTCTGCACTCTTTTGTATTCCTACAGAGGATGTATTTATGGTCAAGTCGTAATGCAGCATATCAAGCCATTGGTCGTGAGCAAAGTAATTATAATACCCTGCACGCTGACGATCCACCTTATTAATACGCTCTCTTGCCTTATCCTCAGTCAGATCGTATTCCTGCTTAATATACTCAATACGATCCTCCATATTTCCATGGAGGAAAACGCTTGTCAAATTAAAATCGTCACGAAGAATGTAATCTGCACACCGTCCCACAATAACGCAGGAACCTTCTGTAGCTATTTTTTTAATTACATCCGCCTGAATTATAAACAATTTTTCGTTAAGAGGCAGCTCCACCGCACCCGTAACATGATTTCCCAAAAAGTATGAACCCATGGCCAAAGAATACAAAAAGCTGTGAGTGTTCTGTTCATCAAGCTGATGGAAAAGTTCCTCGCTGTAACCGCTTTCCTTGGAAGCACGAATAATAAGCTCTTTGTCATACAAAGGAATGCCCAGCATGTCGGAAAGTGCCTTGCCGACTCTTTGTCCACCTGCTCCGAACTGTCTTGCAATAGTAATAATAACCTTATTGTCTGTCATAACTGTTCCTTCCCTTCCTTAATTATCTATATTTTATAATAATCAAACATTAAATCTGAAGAGAACAACATCGCCGTCCTCCATTACATAATCCTTACCCTCACTGCGAACGAGACCTTTTTCCTTGGCGGCGGTCATACTGCCGCACTCCATAAGGTCTTTATACGCCACAACTTCTGCACGGATAAAGCCTCTTTCAAAGTCAGAATGAATTTTACCTGCCGCACCGGGAGCTTTTGTTCCTTTAGTAATGGTCCATGCCCTTACCTCCGGCTGTCCTGCCGTAAGATAGCTTATAAGTCCCAACAGAGAATAACTTGCTTCCACAAGACGGTCAAGTCCAGATTTTTCTATGCCCAATTCCTGCAAAAACTCCTTTTTTTCGTCATCGGAAAGCTGTGCAACCTCCTCTTCTATCTTTGCGGAAATAGGAATACAAGCACACTGCTGAGTCTGGGCATACTCGGCAAGCTGTTTCACATAAGGATTGTCCTCTGCCTGAGATACCTCATCTTCGGACACATTAGCAACATAAATTACCTTTTTAAATGTAAGCAGCGGCAAGTCCCAAATAAGTGCCTTTTCATCATCAGAAAGTTCCACATTTCTTGCATCTATATTATTTTCCAATGCCTGCTTTATTTTTTCAAGCACTGCAAGTTCTGCCTGAAACTTTTTGTCCCCTGACTTCATCATCTTTTTTGTCTTGTCAATACGCTTATCCAAAAGCTCAATATCCGCAAAAATAAGCTCTATTCTTATAGTTTCTACATCTCTTAACGGATCTACACTGCCATCAACATGTACAACATTTGTAGAGTCAGCTTCAGGTATCGCTGCAGGTGGTAGAAC
>URVP01000180.1 GCA_900551345.1 uncultured Eubacteriales bacterium | reverse complement strand
GTTTATACGCAAAGGATTAACAGACTTTACATGGCGAAGTACATGATGTCCTATCTCATGAGCAATGGTAAACCTCATACGTCCTTCACTGGTCACCGTATCATCATAAAATATATACTTTTTACCTAAGAAGCGAATGTATATTCCATCATTTTCATCCTGAAATGATAAAATACCCATCAGCCGCATAAGCGCTCCGCACTTGCTGTATGGTATAACTTTAATGCCCATCCTCTGTGCCAAGTCAAACACATCAACAGGCAAAGAAGAGATACCGTAATCCGCAATAACACGCCATGTAGCATCCCGCGCCTTTGCATAATCAAAATAATTAAATTCCTTCACACAATCACCGCCGGATTGTTTATTTGCACAATACACTTTTCCTCACGGTAAATGACTTTTTTATTCCATACTCTTTGGGTTTTTTATAATTAATTCAGGGCTCTTGATGCTTATCTTGGTATAAGGGGGTACCGACTGAGTTATAAAAGCGTTGCCGCCTATAACCGAATGTTCGCCGATAACCGTTTCACCGCCTAAAATCGTAGAACCTGAATATATGGTAACATTATTTTCAATGGTCGGATGTCTTTTGACTCCAGCAAGCTGCTGTCCGCTTCTGGTAGACAGAGCTCCCAGAGTAACACCCTGATAAAGCTTTACATAATCACCTATCTTGGTTGTTTCACCTATAACAACACCTGTACCGTGGTCAATAAAGAAATATTCGCCGATTTCAGCGCCTGAATTTATGTCCACTCCCGTTCTGCCGTGGGCATATTCGGTCATTATTCTTGGTATAAAGGGCACATTCTCTTTATATAAAACATGGGCAATTCTGTATACATATACTGCAAAAACTCCGGGATATGAAAATACTATTTCCTCCTTACTCTTAGCGGCAGGGTCGCCGTCATAGGCAGCCTGTACATCCTTTAAAAGCATTTTTTGAATCGAAGGAAGCTGCATAAAAAATTCGGAAGCTATTTCTTCAGCCTGCTTTGCATAGCATACCGGACAATCCTCGTTATTTTTGTACAAAAAAGCAAGCTCTATCTGCCGTTTAAGATTTTCATATATAATCGTAAGATTGTTTCCTGCGTAATATTCCGAAAGTTCACTGTAAAACTCCGTATCATCGAAATATCCCGGAAAAAGAATTTTTCTTAAATCCTTTAATATGCCTATAATCACATTTCGGCTGGGAAGATGCAGTCCCTGTCCGTACAAAAGCAATTCATCATTTTTATAGTTTTCGGTTATGCTTTTTGCCACTCGCCGTATAAGTTCTGATTCCTTGGTTTTATCCATATTATCATCTCTTTCAATATGAATTTAAATGTTTAAAATTTATTTTAACATATTCGGTTATAAAATTCAATCCATACAGGAAATTTTTAGTCATTTTGCTTAGCATTAATTATGGACTTTACGCAAACACTATGATAAAATACATAATAAATTAAAATAAGGAGTAACCTACATGGACAAAAAAGTAAGCGATTCATACACAGAGCAAGTTCAAGTACTTACACAGGAGCATATGAACGGTTACGAAAGACTGTTTGGCGGACAGCTCATGCAGTGGATCGACATTGTTGCAGCAGTAGTGGCACGAAGACACAGCGAAAGGAATGTTACCACGGCATTAGTGGATCGTCTTGAATTTAAAAAAGCTGCACATGCAAACGATACTATTCTACTGACGGGACATATCACATACGCAGGGCGTACATCAATGGAAGTATGCGTAAACGCTTATGTAGAACAGCTGAGCGGTGAAAGAACCCTTATAAATACAGCATATTTAATTATGGTAGCTCTTGACGAAAATGAAAAACCCTGTGCCGTCCCCGGTCTTATTCTCACAACAGACGAAGAAAAAACCGAATGGGAAGCCGCAAAAAAACGCAGTGAAGAGAGAAAGAAAAACCGCAAATCATAAGGCACCCTAATGTGTAGGAAAAGGAATAAAATAAATAACTAATATTTTGCACCGATATGTTGAATTATGTTATACTTTGTGCTAATATAATAGTATAAAAGCACAGGGAGGTTTTAATTATGAAGGTAAACGAAATAATATGCAATTGCAAACAAGTGTCATATAATGATGTAGAAAAAGCTTTGGCACAAAGTCCTAAGTTTGACGATGTACTTACAGCGTTTGAATCAGTTCAGAAAGTCACACACTGTTCAACCGGCTGCGGCGGCTGTTATCACAAAATTCTTGATGCAATATCAGAAATAATGATGGCATAGTCAAGTTTAAGGAATAATTGATAATAAACATCTATTGTTTTAAAGGCGTCCTATAAAGGGCGTCTTTTTTTGTACACAATTATATAATTTTTTACTCTTTAATCCAAATACAAAACACATTTTAAATTGGAAATTTTTTACTTTTTTGGAAATTTTTTCATTTAAAATAATACTTAATATAGTATTTATAAGATTATCTTTATGAACGAAAAAATCTCATTGTCATTTATGCTGTTCTATTGCAAAACTTACCATTGACATAGACAAAAATATTATGTAAACTAGTTGCTGTCGGTAGTCAACACGAAACTATAGAAGCTTAAGGAGAGATAAATATATGCATAAAAAGATATTTGACGGTATAATCGCATCAGCTGTCAGCTTGTCAATTTTAGCTTCCGGAACCATAGGAACATTTGCATCAGGTTTTAGCGACACCCAGGACCATTGGGCACAAGAAGCTATTGAAATATGGGCAGGGCACGAAGTAGTGGAAGGATTTGAAGGAGCATTTCGTCCCGACGCAGCGATTACAAGAGGTGAAATGGCAGTAATTATTAACCGTATTATGAATTATCAGGAAGCGGCAGAAAATACATTCTCTGACCTGCCGGACACATGGTACACCGATGCCGTTTTGAAACTGGTAAAATACGGCGTAATGCAGGGATATGACGGTCAAATCCGCCCGGAAGATTATGTTACTCGTGAAGAGTCACTTGTTATGATAGCAAGAGCTCTTAATATGAAGAGCAACAACACAAAATCTCTTTCCTTTTCTGACTCCATTGCAATAAGCGAATGGGCAAGAGAAGCCGTACAGGCAATGGCAGAAAGAGGATTTATTAACGGTTACGAAGACGGTAGTTTCCGCCCCGGAGAAAACATGACCAGAGCTTGTTCCGTCACCATAATGAATAACTCTATTAAAGGTTTTTACAACAAACCGGGAACCTATACCGCAGATGAAGCAATCGACGGATATGTTATTGTAGCTTCCGACGGAGTTATTTTGGAAGGCATGGAAATTAACGGCGACCTTATTGTAAGCCCCGCTGTTAAAGACGGCTCTGTTACTTTGAAAGACACAACAGTAAAAGGCGAACAAATTGTTATTACACCGCCTCAAACGCCGGCTCCTCCGGTAGACCCCCCAACAGACCCGGGAGAAGA
>URVP01000179.1 GCA_900551345.1 uncultured Eubacteriales bacterium | reverse complement strand
CGGTAAGCAGGCAGGCGTTATGGCAGCAAGAATATTAAAGGGAGAGGATGTTTCTTCAATTCCTTTTGAAACCATGAAAGAGAGCAAATTAACTGTTAATCAGACTGTAGCTGGGAACCTTGGCATAACTATTCCTCAGTCTGTTCTGGACGGTGCTACGATTGTAGAATAGAAAAAATCAGATGGACTGCATCGATTATTTACGGTGCAGTCTCTTCTGCGTTAAATTACTAAAGATAAGGGTGTTATTATGTTAAATCTGATAGTAGGAATAATGACCGAAGGTCTTATATACAGTATTCTGGCGTTCGGTGTATACATAAGTCTTAAAATTCTCGATTTTCCCGATCTGTCAACAGACGGAACATTTCCTTTAGGCATGGCGATAACCACTCTATGCCTTCTTCATGGGGTAAATCCTTATCTTTGTATAATTATTGCATTTGCTTTCGGTGCTGCAGCAGGAGCAGTAACGGGTATCCTTAATGTAAAGCTTAAATTTAAAGATTTGTTATGTGGTATAATTACCATGACTGCTCTTTATTCCATAAATTATACTATTGTAGGCAAACCAAATGAATTTTTAAGTATGGACGCTCAGACAGTATTTTCTATTATTGACAGACAAAGTGTTCTGTTCCCTTACAGGTATCTCATTGTATCTGCGGTGCTTGCTATTATATTTAAAATATTGCTTGATCTCTATTTATCAACTAAATCCGGATTTTTGCTAAGAGCCGCCGGCGATAACGAAAATTTAATTGTAACACTCGCCAAAAACCCGGGAAGAGTAAAAATTTTAGGGCTTGCCATTGCTAATGGTTTTATTGCCGTTTCAGGCTGTATATATCTGCAGTATATAAAGTCTTTTAATGTAGCGGCAGGAACCGGTACGCTTGTTGTTGGTTTGGCGGCTGTAATTATCGGCACATCCATATTTGCCAAATTTAGAATAGTCAAGCCTACCACAGGCGTAATAGTCGGTATGATAATCTATAAGGCGTGTATATCAATAGCTATGCTGCTTGGTCTACAGTCTAAAGATACTAACCTTGTTGTATCGCTGTTGTTTGTCATAACTCTTGTTATAAGCAGCCGTAAGAGATCGGGAAAGGCGGGGGAAATCAATGCTTGAAATTTTAAATATCAGCAAGACATTTAATTCAGGAACTGTTGATGAAAAAAAGCTCTTTTCTGATTTTTCTCTTAAAGTAGATGACGGTGAATTTGTTGCTGTTGTAGGATCAAACGGAAGCGGAAAAACCACATTGTTAAATATTATATCAGGCAACATTGGACTTGACCAAGGTGATATTATTTTAGACGGCGTTAATCTTTCGCGTAAGCCCGCTTATAAAAGAGCTTTTGATATAGCTCGGGTATTTCAAAACCCGGCTTTAGGCACATGTGCCAAAATGACTGTTTTTGAAAATATGAGTCTTGCGGATAATAAAGCTAAGAGTTTCAATTTGACAAGAGGGCTGAATAAAAAAAGATTGGACTTTTACAGAGATAATCTTAAAATATTAGGAATGGGACTTGAAGACCGAATGAATAGTCTTGCAGGCTCTCTTTCGGGTGGACAAAGACAAGCTCTTGCACTTATCATGGCAACACTTTACACGCCCAAGTTACTGCTTCTTGACGAACATACCGCAGCTCTTGACCCGAGAAGTGCAGACATTGTTATGGAACTTACAGATAGGATAATTAAAGAAAAAAAGCTTACTGCTCTTATGGTGACTCACAATCTTAGATATGCTGTTTCATATGGCAGCAGAGCTATTATGATGCATGACGGAAAAGCTGTACTTGATGTAAGTGGTGAAGAAAAGAAGAATAAAAAGATAGACGACTATTTAAAACAGTTTAACGAAATAAGTATTGAATGCGGCAATTAATCAGGTCTATTGTCAGCGTTATATGCCTTATATGGCGGTCGAACTTTTCGGCCGCTTATTTATTAATTAATATATTATAATTTTCAACTAAAAAATATTTACTTTTGTTACTATTTAAAGTAATATAACATATATGAATATTAGATATGGTGATGAATTATGAAAAGGATTATTTCTATTGTTTTAATTATTTTTATGCTGTTGCCCTGCTTTGTTTATGCCGAAACTGAATCTGTTAAAATTGATGTGGAGGTTTCAGGTATATACCAAGGCGTTAATCACTGGGCGGACGCCTATTATACTTTTGATGTGATAAACGGAATTGCATCAGAGTTCGGTTGGCTTTCAAACGGAGAGTATTCTTTTAAATATTATCCGTCAGAAGGCTTAATTAAAGGCGGCGGCAATAAAATTAAAGCTTTCTCGTGTGACCATATCCCGGAAGTTATAGTTATTCCTACCCATATAGGTGAAATAAATACAACTTATTTTTCATACGAGGGAAAAAACATAAGTATATATTCAGCCAATGATGACCAAGGGATTTTCATCTCAAACGACATGGCAAATACTGACATAGTAATTCCTGAAGGCGTCACTCATATACCTGATTTTTCCTTTGCACATAACCATGGCGGCAACAAGCTTATGAATTTTATTCTGCCTTCTACTTTAAAAAGTGTTGGTAAACGCTCCTTTGCAGGATTCAGCAGTGGCGGTCTGTTTGTTGACTTCGTTTTTCCTGAAGGACTTGAGACCATAAGTAATGGTTCGTTTGCTCAATGCAGATATAAGAATCTTGTGCTGCCCGAAAGCCTTACTGTAATACCAAACAGTGCATTTTCTTATAATACTCAACTGCGCTCAGTAGTTTTCAAAGGTCAGGTTAACAGTATAGGCTCAAGTGCTTTTGAAAATTGTAAAGAGCTGAAAGAAATGACCTTTATGGGTCATAACGCCCCTTCCCTTAAAGAAGATACTTTTAAGGGATTTGTTGATGGTTATGAATTTTATGTGTATTACCCCTGGGATGGTGTGGGATATGACAAGGATGAATGGCAAGCTTGCTTCCCGCCAAACACTCATTTTTTAAAAATTGACTCTGACGGCAATATAATACCCGAGGAAGAAGAGGACAATATTTATAAAGAAGAATTTGATAAAATGCGTCTTAAATGGAGGCAAATACTTCTTGCTGAAAATGCCGATATATCTGACCCTGATATTGCCTCGAATATTCAAATAATTAATAATTCGGCACAGCAATATTGGGACAGCATGATTAGCAATACAAGTTCAACAAAAATATGGTCCGATTGCAGTCTTACTTCCGAACGCTCACTGCAGACTACATACGAAAGGCTGCTAGCTATGGCGCAGGCATATGCTACCGTTGGCTGTGAGCTGTATCACAACAATGAAATGCTCGGTGACATTACAGATTCTCTTGATTTTATATATGACAACGGTTACTATAGCTCTACCGGAGGCGGCAACGGCAACTGGTGGCAGTGGCAAATAGGCATACCGCAAAAAATAATTAGAATCTGTATAATTC
>URVP01000178.1 GCA_900551345.1 uncultured Eubacteriales bacterium | reverse complement strand
GCTTATATGCGCATCCAACCAGAATAATGTTCTTACTGACTTTATCAAAACAGGTGAATATAATAAAAACAGAGGCTTTTTCACAACTGCCTCTCCGTCTATGGATATTCTCATTTCAAGCAATCTTGAAAGGCTCCTTTTTGAATTGTCAGGTAAGGATTCAAATGTTACGGCGGAATGGATGAAGCAGCTTTCCGAAACAGGCAGATATGCCGTAAGCGATGAAGTTAAAAATAAAATAAATGATCTGTTCTGGAGCGGCTATTGCAGCGATCTGGATACAGCTCTTACAATTAGTGATACTTATAAAAAATACGGTTATGTTATTGATCCGCATACTGCGGTAGGTAAAAATGTATATGACCAGTATCTGATTGAAACAGATGATACAACAAAAACCGTAATTGCATCAACAGCCAGCCCTTATAAATTTGCAAAATTTGTTAACGACTCTATAGGTATAAGCGTGGCTGACAGGGATGAATTCCAAATCCTTGAAGACCTTTCAAAAGCTTCGGGAACAAATATTCCTCGTTCTCTTGCAACGCTTAAAGATGCACCGGTAAGATTCAAATCTGTTTCATCTAAGCAGCAACTTAAGGACTATGTAAATTCTATTCTGTAAATAAGAGCGTTTACAGCAAGCAATTTGCGGAGGGGCGAAGGCGATTCGCCCCTCATTTGCGGACAAGAATAATAGTTTATATTTATATAATTTGTAAACGGAGAGCGTATATGGCATTGTTTGCTATTTCCGACCTTCATTTGTCCTTTTCGGCGGATAAACCCATGAATGTTTTTGGCAGCTTGTGGGATTGCTATGAGGAAAAAATGGAGGCGAATTGGAATAACATTGTATCTGATAATGATATTGTGGTAATCTGCGGCGATATATCATGGGCAACATATATTGACGATGCTGCCGCCGATTTTGCGTATATTGACAGATTAAAAGGTAAAAAAATTATTCTTAAAGGAAATCACGATTATTGGTGGACAACACTTTCAAAAATGAATATGTTTCTTAACAGCAATGGTTTTTCCACCATAAGCGTTTTGCATAATAACTCATTTGAAACAGAAAGCATATCCGTTTGCGGAACAAGAGGCTGGATCCCTCGTGAGCAGTGCAAAAAAGCAGATGATAAAAAAATATATGACAGAGAACTTCAAAGGTTTGAATTATCTCTTGCAAGTGCAAAAAATAAAGACATTATCGCTTGTCTGCACTACCCTCCCGATGAGGAATTTCTGTTGCTTATGAATAAATACAATGTAAAAAAATGTCTGTTTGGACATCTTCATGCTAAATCACAACAAAATGCTCCCCAAGGCATTTTTAATGGAATTGAATGCAGACTTGTATCCTGTGATTATCTTGGTTTTACACCGGTTAGGATTGTTTAAGATTCAACCATTTTGCAGGATACGATTAAAATATATAAATAACTGTGCAAAGGAAGAGGCTTCTATCTTCCCGATACACCCTTATCAGACGCCTGTGTGCGTTTTGAAATATATGTATAAGGCACTGCGTATGACTTATGATTGCATGCGGCGAAAATGAATGTGGACATTTTTCCGTAAGCTAAGTTACAGATGCCGAATGTATATCTTGAAAGGAGAAACATAAAAATGAAAACAAATTTAACAAAAGCTGAAAATAATTTAGCTGAATTTACTATGCAGTTTACAGAGGAAGAATTTCAGGCTGCAATAACCAAGGCATACAAGAAAAACTCTTCTAAGTTTACTCTTCCCGGTTTCAGAAAAGGTCATGCACCTCAAAAGATGATAGAGCAGTTCTACGGTGTTGGTATTTTTTATGAGGATGCAGTAAATATTCTTCTCCCTGACGCATATGATAAGGCTGTAGAAGAACTTACTCTTGATGTAGTGGGCCGTCCTTCTGTTGATGTTACCGAAATAGGTGATGGCAAAGGTGTAACAGTAGAAATTAAAGTTGCTACAAAGCCTGTACCTGAGGTTAAAGATTATAAAGGTATAGAAATCGAAAAGAGCGAACATAATGTAACAGACGGCGATGTAGATGCTGAGGTTGAAAAGCTCCGTCAGAGAAACGCAAGAATTATTGACATTGAAGACAGAGCGGCAGCAAACGGTGATACCGTAACAATCGATTTTGAAGGCTTTATGGATGAAAAGCCATTTCCCGGCGGAAAGGGTGAAGGCTTTAAGCTGGAACTTGGTTCAGGTCAGTTTATTCCCGGTTTTGAACCTCAGATTGAAGGTATGAAGATAGACGAGGAAAAGACTATCGATGTTTCTTTCCCGGAGGAGTACCATGCAGAAGAACTTGCCGGAAAACCTGCTCAGTTCAAAGTTAAGCTTCATGCAATTTCATCAAAACAGCTTCCCGAATTGGATGATGAATTTGCAAAAGATGTTTCTGAATTTGATACTCTTGATGAGCTTAAAAAAGATATAAGAGAGAAGTTGGAAAAGAGCGCTCAGCAGGCTGAAAAGTCAGAAAATGAAAATGCCGTTATTTCAAAATTGGTTGAAGCTAACGAATTCGATGTTCCAGAAGAAATGGTTGAAACTCAGCTTGAAAATATGGCAAATGATTATAATATGCGTCTTTCTCAGCAGGGTCTCAGCCTTGAAAAATATCTTGAAATCACCGGTACTTCCATGGATGATTTTAATGAGCAAAACAAGCCGGCAGCACTTAGCAGAGTAAAGGCTAACCTTCTTCTCGAAGCTGTGGCAAAGGCAGAAAATATCCAGGCAACAGACGAAGATGCCGAAGCTGAATATGCAAGAATGGCAGAAGAATATAAGATGGAACTTGACAAAATTAAGTCATACTTCCCTGCTGAAATGCTTAAAAAAGACTTAACAATTCAGAAGACAATTGACTTCCTTCTCGAAAATGCAAAGATGAAAAAAGCTTCTGCAAAGAAGGCTGCAAGCAAAGATGATTCTGCATCAGCAGCAAAGAAACCTGCTGCTAAAAAAACAACAGCAAAGAAGACAGCTGCAAAGAAGGCTGACGGCGAAGAAAAAACAGAGGCAAAGAAACCTGCTGCTAAAAAAACAACAGCAAAAAAGACAGCTGCAAAGAAGGAAGAAGAGTAATTTAATCAATAATAATAACTGTACATACGGGGCGTGCCGTTTTGCGGCTGCCCTGTAACTGTATAGACAATTTTAATCAATCCATATTTTTCCAAGAAAGCGAAAGGAGATTAAATATGAGCTTAGTACCTATGGTCATAGAGCAGACCAACCGCGGCGAGCGTTCCTATGACATATATTCAAGACTTCTTAAGGACAGAATTATATTCCTCAGCGAAGAGGTAAACGATGTAACTGCCAGCCTGGTGGTCGCACAGATGCTTTTCCTTGAAGGAGAAGACCCGGACAAAGACATTAATTTTTATATCAACAGTCCCGGCGGTTCCATAACTGCAGGAATGGCAATTTATGATACCATGCAGTACATTAAATGTGATGTAT
>URVP01000177.1 GCA_900551345.1 uncultured Eubacteriales bacterium | reverse complement strand
CTTTTTATATTATAACATAAACATTTACATATTTCAAGTACAAAAATGAAATTTATTAGATTATATTTTTAAAGTTTCAAATGCTTTAATCCATTCTCTCTTAATAAGTTCGTGACCTGCTGTTGTTGGATGTACTCCGTCAAACAGCCAGTATGTATTTTCGGTGTTTTTCGCTGCTTCATCAAATTTGTCCTGAAGTGATATAAACGGAAGATTGTAATCGGCTGCTACTTTTTTTGCAACTGCGGCTTTTGATTTAACATCAGCATCAAAGCCATTATCCCAATTTTTTTCAGTCGCAGGTCCTAAAAGGCAAAATGGTTCCAATATCATTATTTTAATATTGGGAAGCGCTGCTTTAACTTCATCAAGGAGCATTCGATACAATTTGTCGAATTTTTCTGTAGATATACCGTTATTCCAATCGTATTCATGCCAAACATCATTAACTCCGATTAAAATGCTCATTACATCGGGTTTTAAATTGATAATGTCAACTTTAATTCTTGCATAAATATCCACGATTCTGTTTCCGCTGATTCCTTTGTCGATAAATGTGTATTTTTCCGGATTCTCAAAACCAAGGGTTGCTGCAACAAGATTTGGATAACCCTTACCCAGATCACCAATATTGTCTCTGTCTCTACCTACATCTGTTATTGAGTCGCCCTGAAATAAAATAGTTTTCAATTGAATCACCTCATAATATATATTCAACTTTTTTATATTACCATTCAATAGAAGGATTGTCAATAAAATTGGCAACGATAATTTATTTGTAACATAAAATATACATTGCGGCGCTTGCCTTTTGTTAATCTTTGGTATATAATTATAATTCAAGGTTATAATTTGAGGAGTGAGATTTACAATGGCACTTATGCATGTTAATTTCTTTTCGGATGTGCTGGGGATGTCCATGAATATGGATGTTATAATTCCTCAGACAGCAAAGAATCAAATTGGTATGAAGAGTGTTGCTAACGAAGGAAAACTTAAGACACTTTATCTCCTTCATGGTATGAGTGACGATCATACAATATGGCAAAGACGAACTTCAATTGAAAGATATGTTAGTGAACTTGGTATTGCAGTTGTTATGCCTACTACCCATCTTGGTTGGTATTCAAATATGGTTCATGGCTTGAGATATTTTGATTTTGTTGCCAAGGAACTTCCGCAAATTTGCAGAGGCTTTTTCCCTCAGATGTCTGATAAGCCTGAGGACAATTTTGTGGCAGGTCTTTCTATGGGGGGATACGGGGCTTTAAAGCTTGCTTTATTGGCTCCGGAAAACTTTGGTTGTGCGGGATGTCTGTCAGCCGGTTTTGATGCGGAAGATTTTGCAAAAGATACAAGCAATCCTCTTTGGGTAAATATTTTTGGAGACATAAGTAATATCAAAAACAGTGAAAATGATTTGTTTTATGTTGCAGAAAAAGTTGCGTCATCGGGACAAAAACTTCCGCCCGTCTATATTTGGTGCGGCACTGAAGATTTTCTATATAACCACAACACACGGATGAGAGACCATCTTTTAAAACTTGGATATGATGTTACATATGAAGAATCCTCCGGCAGTCATCAATGGGAGTGTTGGGACGAAAAAATTCAATCTATTTTGAAATGGCTAAAAATATGATAAAGAGGCTGTTATGAAAAATAATAATGAATTTAAAAACAACTTAAAAAACACCATACCTTATGGAATTGTTGCTTTTCTTGTAATAATTGCATCAATGTGTCTGTATTTTATTGTTAGATACTGGAGCAATATTACAGGTTTTATTGGCATGATTTTTAGTATATTACAGCCTGTTGTTATCGGCATTCTGCTTGCTTATTTAATTAATCCTATTGTTAATAAAGTAGAAAATGGATTAATATATCTTCAAAAAGGCAAGGGCAAATTACTGCCTAAATTAAAACGCTTTAACAAACCTATGAGCATATTTTTTGGTTATGCAATAGTGTTTTTGTTTTTCTACTTTATTCTGAAGCTTGTAATACCTGGTGTACATGAAAGCGTCACTGAAATTATTAATAACATGCCACAAAAGCTGGCTGTTTTTAATGAGAAAGTCAATTATATACTTCGTAATAACAGAGAATTGGAAAGTACGGTAATAACCGCAATAGATGAACTAAGCGAATTTGTAAGAAATAAGCTCAATAATTTTACCGAGCTGACTGAGTTGTATGATATTGCTTTTAAAGTGTTTACCGGGTTGAGCGGTTTTGTATATTTCATTGTCAATATAGTTATTGGAATAATTGTATCTATGTATATACTTTCCGAAAAAGAAAATTTCGCAAAAATAGCAAAAAAAATTATATATGCTATTTGTCCGATTAATATATCAAATAATATATTAAAAACTGCGAAAGAAGTTGACAGGATATTCAGCGGATTTGTTATCGGTAAAATTACCGATTCAATCATTATAGGTATGTTATGTTACATCGCCATGCTTATATTACGGCTTCCGTATGCAGCTCTTATCAGTGTTATCATTGGTATAATGAATATAATTCCGTTTTTCGGTCCTTTTATCGGAGCGGTACCATCTGCTTTGATAATTCTTCTAACAGACCCCAAAAAAGGAATAGTATTTATTATTATGATAATAGTTCTTCAGCAGATTGACGGTAATGTTATAGAGCCTAAAGTATTAGGAAGTAAAACGGGTCTTTCTTCCTTTTGGGTTGTATTTGCAATCCTTTTAAGCGGAGGACTGTTCGGGTTCGCCGGAATGGTTTTGGGTGTCCCTGTATTTGCTATATTATACTATATTATTTCTGCCGTTATAAGAAGACTTTTAAGAGATAAAGAGCTGCCGTCTGATTCAGATAAATATAATGAGTTGATTAAAATAAATCAAGCTGAGAATAAAACAAAGCTTGTTTATAAGGACGGAACTGAATTGATTTATTCAGAAGGTACCGAATATAAAAAAGAAAAAATGGAAGAAAATAATTAAAAGTATGACTAGGAAGAATAAACTTACAAAACTAATATTCAGTTATAAAACCTTGGGGGCTATATTTGTGTTGGCACAGCTTGTCTTTTTTGCTGCAAGTGCAATATGGCTTCAGGATTATTCGCGCTATTTGTACGGTGCTTCAACTATAGCCGCTGTCAGTGTCATAATATATGAGTTGAACCGTGAGGTCAATAATTCATTTAAAATATCATGGCTTATACTGATTGCTGTTTTGCCTGTAATGGGGATACTTTTGTGTTTTTTTATACATTTCAGTTCCTTTCCTCGTGCTACTAAACGCAGAATAAAGGCGGTAGAATGCAGAACAGAAAAATATCTTAAGCAGGATATAAGTACATTGAATGAAATAAAACAAAATGAATCTGATCTGTCAGCTATCTCTCATTACCTGTACAAAACAACGGGATTTCCCACCTATAAGAATAGCTTTGTTAAATATTTTTCTGTAGGAGAAGAATTTTATGACGAACTTATTGCTCAGTTACAGAGTGCAAGAAAGTTTATT
>URVP01000176.1 GCA_900551345.1 uncultured Eubacteriales bacterium | reverse complement strand
AGCATATTCTTATTGGCTTTTCTCATGGAAGACCCGGTTTTTCTAAGCACCTCCATTCCTTTTTCTGTAACGCTTATTTCATTTTTACGATTGTCAGGTGAACATGATTCCCTTTTAATGTATCCGTTTTTTTCCAGCTTTTTTAGCGTAACAGCTACTGAAGCCGGACTTATCTCCAGTTTATCTGCAATTTCTTTTTGCGAAAGAGGTATATTAGCCCAAGATATTAAAAGAAGCATCCTGTGCTGACTGCCGTGAATACCCTCGTTGCACAATGCTTCATCAAATAGTATTTTATGCATTCTCGCTGCCCGTATAAGTAGATGAATTACATCATGATACTTATCCTTTTTAAACATTTTTTATTCCCTCAGTTCTTAAGAATATTAGTTAACTGGTTAACAATTAGCCAGTTAATTATTATAGGATGTTGTTTTATATATGTCAAGATATTTTTTTATTTTTGGTGAATTTCATATTTTATACTGATGATAAACTAAAATTGGTAGTAATCTTTTATAAAATTGGGTGTTTAATAACAATTAAACATATATGATAATGCAAAATGTTTATAACAATTTATATTGAAAAAACTGAAACAGTGTGATAAAATTATATTAATATAAGGAGGTTTGAAAATGAAAAAAAGATTAGGAATCATATTCTTGATTATTGTTATGTGTGTTACATCAATATGCATGCCGCAAGTAGGTTTTGCACAGGATTCTTCTGTTTGCAATGACCCTCATAGCGGTTCAGGTATGCTGCAGATTAAAACAGAAGGAAAGCAGTCATGGGCAGCTTATTCCATTGGCTTAAGGAATATTGATAAAAACACCGAATACAAATTGTCCTATTGGGTAAAAGGAGACTCAAATGTTTCTTGCGCTGCAAGAGTGGTAAATTCTGCTAACTGGTCTAATGTTTTAAAAAGTACAACAGTGACAGCAACCACTGATTGGACGCAAAACAGTATAGTTTTTAATTCCGGAGAATATACAAGTTTGCTTCTTGCATTCATGGAC
This sequence comes from uncultured Eubacteriales bacterium, assembly GCA_900551345.1. Taxonomy (GTDB): domain Bacteria; phylum Bacillota; class Clostridia; order Monoglobales; family UMGS1388; genus UMGS1388. The sequence continues at coordinate 2,494 of URVP01000176.1, read as the reverse complement.
AATTCCAAAACAGCAGGCGTTTTATATTTTGATGATTTCACAATAGAATGTTCAGACGGAAGTTTGTCTGATGTGAGCATTTCGGATCCGGGATTTGAAAATACTGTGAGTGATGGTGCTTATGGTTCAATAATTTACTTTGATAACAAAGTGAATCTGAGCAAAAACGATCAAGCAATAAATAAGCTGGAGGCAGGCGATTTAATCGTTTCTCTTGATTTTAGAAATCTGGGAGGAGCATTTCCTTCCACAGTGATGGTTGTAGCTCTTTATCAGGATGATGTTTGTTTGAGAGTAGCATTTGATAAAATGGAAGAAATCGAGAAAAATCAGACCGTAACGCTTTCTGCTCCTATTTCCGTTAAGGAGGAAGAGGTTCAAAACGGCGCATATTTAAGCGTTATGTTATGGGAATCTTTGGAGAGTGTGTCGCCTTTGTGTGTGGGGAAAACAACAGTTACCGCCTCCGGGATACAGCATGGTTTGACTTTTAAGGATTATACCACGGAAAATTCTGCTACATATCATCGTGGTGTGAACTTGGCAGGCGCTGAGTTCAGCGGTATTTCTTTGTATAATCAGGAACAAGACTTTAAATATTTTGCAGAAAAAGGCTTTGATATTATTCGTGTTCCCATTAAGTGGGAAAGAATGCAGCCGACTTTGTTTGGTGAGCTGGATGCAACTGAAATAAAGAATTTAAAGAACAATGCAGACTGGGCAGAAAAATATGGCGCACAAATTATCATAGATGTACATAATTACAGCAAGTATAATGGTCAATATATAGGAATGTCAGATACCGTAACTATGGAGGCATTTAACGACCTTTGGAAACGACTGTCCGATGTATTTAAAGACCATAACGGTGTATATGGTTATGATATAATGAACGAACCATCGGGGAGTATGACAGCATCGGTATGGAAGCAAGTTTCTCAATCTTGTGTAGATGCCATTAGAGAAAACGGCGACGATAAACTTATCCTTGTAGAAGGCGTGGGTTACTCTGCTGCCGGAGGATGGGTTAATAATAATCAGGCAGCTCGGGGTCCGTGGATTAATGACCCTATAGATAACACTATGTATTCTGCTCATTGTTATTTTGATTCAGACAACAGTGGTACCTATACTAAAACATTTGACCAAGAAGCTAACGGAAAGGGTACTCAATATGTGATTGACAGGGCTGTCAGCCGTCTGGAAACCTTTACCGATTGGTGTGAGAAATACGGTGTTCGGGGATATTTGGGAGAATTTGGTGTTCCCAATAATGATGATCGTTGGTTAGAAGTGTTAGACGCCTTCCTTCAAAAATGTGATGAAACAGGAATGGATACCACATATTGGGCTGCCGGAAGATACTGGGGAGATTATCAATTGTCATGTCAGCCAACGAATAATTATACAACGGACGCAAAACAGATGGAAGTGCTTATTAAACATCTGCCCAAAAAGTAAAAACAAGTAAAAAGCTGTCTCGCAATTTCGAGACAGCTCTTTTTATAATTAAAACAAATAAATATTTAAAGAAATTTTAGTACTCAACATCAATTTTGGGAATTGATTCAAATCCTTTTGCCAGATCCTCATCGGAAGGAATGTAATCATTCATAATACCATCGTTGAATTTTTGATATGCAACCATATCAAAGTAACCCGTACCGGTAAGACCAAATACAATAGTTTTTGCTTCGCCGGATTCTTTACATTTGAGTGCTTCATCAATAGCAGTGCGTATAGCGTGGCTGCTTTCAGGAGCGGGAAGAGTACCTTCAACTTTAGCAAAGAGCTGAGCAGCTTTAAATACTTCTGTCTGCTCTACGGATGTTGCTTCTATTAATCCATCATGGTAAAGCTGTGAAACAATTGAGCTCATACCGTGATATCTAAGTCCGCCTGCATGGTTAGCGGAGGGTATAAATCCGTTTCCAAGCGTATACATTTTTGTCAAAGGACAAACTTTACCGGTATCGCAGAAATCATATACATATTTTCCTCGTGTAAGGCTGGGGCATGATTTGGGTTCCACTGCGATTATTCTGTAGTCTGCTTCTCCTCTCAGCTTTTCGCCTGCAAACGGGGATATAAGTCCTCCCAAGTTTGAACCGCCGCCGGCGCAGCCAATGATGATGTCCGGCTTTATACCGTATTTATCAAGTGCTTTTTTTGTTTCAAGTCCGATAATAGACTGATGCAAAAGAACCTGAGAAAGTACCGAGCCTAAAACATATCTGTAACCCTCCTGTTTAGTTGCTGCCTCAACAGCTTCAGAAATTGCACAACCCAGGCTGCCTGTTGTACCGGGGAATTCTGCGTTTATTTTTTTACCGATCTCCGTGTTCATGGAAGGAGAAGGGGTTACATTAGCACCGTATGTCCGCATAACTTCACGGCGGTAGGGTTTTTGTTCGTATGAAACTTTAACCATATACACCTGACAGTCCAGATCAAAGTATGAACAAGCCATCGAAAGTGCCGTACCCCACTGTCC
>URVP01000175.1 GCA_900551345.1 uncultured Eubacteriales bacterium | reverse complement strand
GGAAGAACTCTCCACCCCGACAATATGGCTGCCGGCCCCGCTTCCTACGGTCTTACAGACTCAATGGGAAGAATGCACGGCGACGCTCAGTTTGCCGGCTCTTCATCAGTTCCCGCTCATGTTGAAATGATGGGACTTATCGGCGCAGGTAACAACCCCATGGTTGGTATGACCGTTGCAGTTGCAGTTGCGGTTGCTCAGGCTCAGTAATTTTACTTGTAAATCAAAAAGACCTGTTCGTTTGAGCAGGTCTTTTTTATTATACAAAACTAAACATTGATTATTTACATAAAATATGTTAAAATAAAATCGGCAGTATAAATAATGTGTTAAAATGATTTTGTGAATTTATAAGGGAGGGTAAAAAATGGCTAACATATGGCATGATATTTCACCTAAGAGGATTACTCCGGAAGATTTTATATGTGTAATTGAAATACCCAAAGGAAGTAAAAAAAAGTATGAGCTGGACAAGGAAACGGGGTATATTATCCTTGACAGAATTTTGTACACATCAACACATTATCCTGCCAACTATGGATTTATTCCTCGTACATACGGTGATGATAATGACCCCTTGGATGTTTTGCTTATTTGTGCCCAGTCGCTTGAGCCCATGTCTTTGGTGAGAGCATATCCCATAGGTGTAATTTCCATGATGGACAACGGAAGAGCCGACGAAAAGATTATTGCCATACCCTTTAATGACCCCACCTATAACCAGTACAGCGATATTGACCAGCTTCCTGCACATGTTTTTAATGAGATGAGACATTTCTTCTCGGTTTATAAAAACCTTGAAAATAAGGATACTGTGGTAGATGAAGTTAAAGGCAGAGAAGAAGCTGTTAAGATAATAAAGGCAGGAATGGATTATTATATACGCAGTTTTTGCCAATAAATGAATTTGATATAAAAAGGTTCCTAAGTTGCGGGAATCTTTTTTTGTATCTTTATATCAATTTGCCCACTGTTTACATAGGTATGATTGCAGAGTTTACATATAAGTTATAGAATATAAGTGTAATCCGGATTGTAATTATATTATGTGTATACGGAGGTGCAGCATGTCGCTTAATGTAATTGATACCCGCCTTCTCAACTTTATCCGCAGCAGATTCTGCTGTAAATTTCTTGACTTTTTAATGCCTAAAATAACAGCCCTGGGCAACGGAGGAATTATATGGATCATAGCTGCATTTGTTTTAATGACTTATGAACGGTATGCAAAAATCGGATATGCCATATTGCTTGCGCTGATAATGGGCGTCGCTGTAGGCAATGTGATTTTAAAACATTTGTTTGCCCGGCCTCGTCCATGCTGGGTGAATCAAACAGTTACACTGCTTATTCGTGAACCGTCAGATTATTCCTTTCCGTCCGGCCACACCCTTTCTTCAACGGCTGCGACCGTGGTATTGCTTAATACAATGCCCCTTCTGGGATTTGCCGCACTTATATTGTCTTCACTGATTATTTTTTCCAGAATGTACTTATATGTACACTATCCCAGCGATATTTTAGGCGGAATAATGTTAGGCATGATTGTTGCCAATACCGCACTGTTTATTATAAATTGACTGTTAATGTTATTTGCGTTCGTTTTTTAGGTATAATCATTTCTTAAATCACTGCCCTTAAAATATGATAATCGTATGGCTTCCGATGTAATATTCGGAAGTTATTTTTTTACCCTGATATTATGCCGATGATGAAAAAATTACAAATCATAAAAGTAAAAAACGCTTCTCACATATTGCGAAAAGCGTTTTAAGACTTAAATATTATTATGAAACTCCGGGGATATTTAACATATTGCCGGCTATGGTAAAATAAAGCAGTATAGCGCAGGCATCAACCATTGTTGTTATAAGGGGCGACGCCATAAGCGCCGGGTCAAGCTTTAACTTCTTTGCCAGCATGGGAAGAAGACAACCCAAAAGCTCGGAAACAACAATTGTGCCTATGAGTGTAAGTCCCGTTACTGCGGCAAGCATATATATGGAATTGTCACCTATATCGGTATTATAATACATGATTATAATTCTTACCGAATTGACTATTGCCAAGGTAACGCCTACAACTAACGCAACGGACAATTCCTTTTTAAGCACTTTAAATAAGTCTTTTAGCTTCATCTCTTCGGTAGCAAGACCACGGATAACCGTTGTTGAACTTTGGGAACCGGTGTTTCCGCCCGTGTCCATCAGCTGAGGTATAAATGCTACAAGCAGTGGTATGGCTGAAAACAGAGCTTCGTATTTTGTAAGAATTGCACCTGTTATGGTTGCAGACAGCATAAGGAACAAAAGCCATATAATTCTGTTTTTTGCATGCTTAAAGACGGAAGTTTTAAAATATCCTTCGTCTGTGGGTGCAATGGCGCTCATCTTTGCAAAGTCTTCCGAAGCCTCTTCTGCAAGTACATCCATGGCGTCGTCTACCGTGATTATTCCCACAAGCCGGTTTTCCTTGTCTACAACAGGCAGAGCAAGAAAGTCATACTTATTAAAAAGATTAGCAACAGTTTCTCTGTCCTCGTGAGTATCTACGGATATGGGATTGGTTTCCATAATATCGCCGATAAGTGCGTTGTCATCATTTAAAAACAAATCTTTAACCGTTACAATACCTAACAAGTGTCTGTTTTTGTCGGTTACATAGCATGTGTAGATTGTTTCTTTGTCAATACCCGTTTTTCTTATCCGTGCAAATGCATCGGCAACCGTCATGTATTTTTTTAAATCCACATATTCGATTGTCATAATGCTGCCGGCACTGTCATCGGGATACTGCAATATTTCGTTTATACTGCGCCGTGTTTGGGGGTCGGTATGACGGAGAATCCTTTTCACCACATTGGCAGGCATCTCTTCAATCATATCAACGGTATCGTCCACATAAAGCTGTTCAATGACATCGTGAAGTTCCTTGTCACTGAAAGACTGTATAAGGATTTGCTGCAGGTCCGAATCCATATATGCAAAGGACTCTGCCGCCAGCTCTTTGGGCAGAATACGGAATATCAAAGGTATTGATGCTTCGTCAACTTCACTGAGGATTGCCGCAATATCGGCAGGGTTAAGTTCGGATAAAAATGCCCTTAAGGCGCTGTAATTACGCTGCTTAAGGAGTTCCAATGTTTTTTCAAGCATAAATGTTTTTACCTCCGTTTTAAAATTAAAAAAGGAAGTACAAGGAAAAACACGGGAAATACAATTTGGAAAAAATACGATTGATTACAAATAATCACATATCAGGCGAGGACAAACGGATTCACGCTTATCCGCCGCAGGTTCCGCTGTACCTCCGGGTTTTGCGCCTGTATTACTTCCTGAATCCATTTTCCTCACCTCTTTGAATTTAATATATTTTAGCCTTTCAGGCTCTTTTTAGTTTAAACTTATTTTTCTCACTTGTCAAGGAAAAATACTGTTAACCACATATAAATTTTATGTTTATTCCAAAATTTCTTCGGATAACTTTTCCCATTTTTCATATTCCTCATCAAGCTGTGCTTTAAGCTGATCTGTTTCGTTTGTTATCTCAAGTGCTTTTACATAATCGGTAGATACCTGCTC
>URVP01000174.1 GCA_900551345.1 uncultured Eubacteriales bacterium | reverse complement strand
TAATCCACATCACGAAGCGCTCCGAAACCGTCAATGTGTATATTTTTAATTATCATTTGCAATCCCCTTATTAAAGTACATTTATATCCTTGCCGTCAAGAGCCGCAAGGCCAAGCTTTATTGCCTCTTTGCCCTGCTCGTCATCGGCAAGAGCACGCACGAAAAAGCCTCTCAGGCTCTGTTCGTTTTTAAGCTGTTCAAGGTCGGGTTTTTCTCCCGTTTCGTCATATATTTTAACAAGACGGTAATCCTCAAGCAAATTTGCAACTCTTTCGGTATTTATCACAAACCCTCCGGCGAAACTGCCCGTCAGATATATTTTGGTACAATTACCGGGGGTGGTACGCTCTCTTATCCTCTCGACTACGGCACCGTAATCGTCGCAGTCTGATATATCCACTGCCTTTTCTTCGTAAACATATTCACATGTGGGATACTGCTTTAAATCCGCATGCCCTTTGCTGACGCTTCCTATCCACACACCTTTTATGCCAAGCTCATCAAAGCCTCTGCCCTGAGGCACGCCCGAATATGCATAATAAGTATTCGATACACGGCACAATCCTCTTGTTGTATGCACATGACCCAGTGCCGCATAGTCCACACCTGATGCGGCAAGTTCAGATGAAGTAAAAGGATTGTACGCAGAATTAGCGTCAATATCCCCATGGAGCAGCAGAATATTTATACGATTGTCATCCTCTGCACGAAAGCCCTCAATCAGACTTTGACGGCAGTAATTACCGGTCATGCTTATTCCGTAAACATCAGCACAGCCCACAGATACCTTTTCCATTTCAGGTCCGAATAAATGAGCATTGGGCGGCAAGGTAATGTCACGATAGCAGGGCAGACTGTCATGATTGCCGGCAACGATAAAAACAGGGATGTCCGAAATTTCGGCAAGAAGAGAAACCATATAATTTTTTTCAGACTTACTTTCAAAGCCGGAATCAAAAAGGTCGCCGGCTATAAGCACAACATCGGGGCGTTCTTCTTTTGCCAGCGAAATTATACGGGCAAAAGCTTTTGCCGATGCGTCTGCATTTTTATCTTTCAAATGTATGTCTGCGGTATGCAGAATTTTGATGCTTTCCAATTAAAACACCTCATATCATATTCTTAAGTAAAATTAAAAGTCCCAAACCGGGCAGTCCCAGCACCCCGGCTACAAAAGAGGTTACAAGATTTACCCCCAGGGTCATACCCGTAACGCCGGACAGCAAATTGAACAAAATAAGACCTATGCATCCGCAGGCAGACTTTACCGCAAGCCGCATAAGCCATTTAAGCGGTTTGTAAAAGTACCATATAATAAGATACAACACCACTCCGCCGAAAAGATACGCCGCCATTGTTGTTGTTTCCATACTGCATTTACCTCCCCTTCATATGTTATACTATACCCTATGAAAGAGAAGTTTTTTCTATTCCTGTTAAGGTCAACATGTGTGCGGTATCTTTCCCTCTGACGGGAGGGTAAAACAGCCGCCGTTCGGCTTCATTTAATGTTACCATAATATTACAGTAAAATCAAGAGAAACCGTCAGGATATGTAAATAAAACACATCTTGACGGTTTTGTGTAATTTAATTCGATTTAAGCTTAAAAGTCCTCTCTTTTTCACGCTGACGGCGTTTTTCTTCAGTTGATTTCTGATATTTTTCATACGCTTTAACAATCTTTTGAACCAGAGGATGCCTTACAACATCCTTTTCGTCAAAGTAGCTGAATCCTATGCCGTCAATATTTTTAAGAACCTGAATAACCTCCCTGAGACCTGACTTTTTACCGAAAGGCAGATCTACCTGGGTTATGTCACCGGTGATTATGGCTTTGGAGCCGAATCCTATTCTGGTAAGAAACATCTTCATCTGTTCGGGCGTGGTGTTTTGCGCTTCGTCCAGAATAATAAAAGAATCATCAAGGGTTCTGCCTCTCATGTATGCAAGAGGTGCAACTTCGATATTGCCCCGTTCCAGATACTTCTGATAGGTTTCAACCCCCAGCATATCATAGAGGGCATCGTACAAAGGACGCAGATAAGGGTCAACCTTGGTCTGCAAATCGCCGGGGAGAAAGCCTAATTTTTCTCCGGCTTCAACCGCAGGACGGGTAATTATAATACGGTTAACCTCCTTGTTGCGAAAAGCGGTAACCGCCATGGCAACGGCAAGGTATGTTTTACCCGTTCCGGCAGGGCCTATTCCAAAGGTAATTGTATTATTTTCAATCATATCCACATATGCCTTTTGTCCGAAAGTCTTTGCCTTGATGGGTTTTCCCTTTGCGGTAACGCATATGCAGTCTCTGCCCAGGGCTGATATTTTATCCTCATTACCCTCATCAATAAGAGAGATAACATACCTTAGGTTCTGCTCGTTTATAATTTCACCCCGCATACTTATGCCGATAAGGCTCTGTATAACACGGATTGTTTTATCCACATTAATATCCTCGCCGGAAACCTTTAACAAAGTTCCCCGGTGTATTATCTCCACATTATAATGTTTTTCAATAAGCTTGATGTTTTCGTCGAAGTTGCCGAAGATATTAATTATCTCCTCCATCCTCTCCACTTCCAGTGTTTTCTCCAATCGGCTCATAGAGCGCCTCCTTTTCCTGTGCAATATTTTCGCTGCATTCGTATACAACCGTCAGAGTAGGCCGCCCCTCGGCGTCGCTGCCCTTAGATGTTGAAATATTCTTAACCTGTGCAGAGGGTGAAAGCTCCTTTTCTATCTCGCTGCAAAGCTGCTCTTTAATGAGCTCTTCTCCCTGCTTGGGTGTTATTTTTTCATAACTTATCTCTACATCATAAAATTTATCATAATGAAAAGCAAAAGGCAAGGAAAATTTATCATTTTCCCATAATTTATTTACCCGGCTCTCCCGGTCAAACTCATCAAAACTTACTTTATCACTGAAAAAAGGGGATGAAATATGGCGAAAGAAAGTAAAATAAAGACTAACTTGAAAGAAGTAAGGGAAGCTTATGGTATGACTCAACAAGATTTAGCAGATCAAGTAGGAATACGGAGAGAAACGATTGTTCACTTAGAAAATAACCGCTACAACCCTTCGTTGGAAATGGCTTTAAAAATAGCACAAGTCTTTAATAAACAAGTGGAAGAACTATTTCGTCTGAAATAAGAGAAGTAAAACAATCCAATTGATTTGTGTATTAGTTTTTTGGAGACTTGTTTTTCTGAGAAGAGGTTTTGGTAAGAGGGAGTGTTTTCAAAGGAATTTTCTTGACTTCACCTTAGTTGAAACGCATTCAAAAATAAGATAATAGTTTATTTTTCAAGCATTTTAACCCAATAATAGAACTTTTTAGGCCGAAATACTTTCAAAAATGCTAATATTTCTCTAATCTATTCAATTTTGAGGTCTTGCATATTATGTAGTTATCATACAAAAGCGCTCAGAGTGAATGAGTACATTCATTTGAAAGATGATATTGTTATATACTTCAAACATATTATCAGTAAAGGGTTTTATGCGTCTATTAAATATCTCTTGATTTTTGGCCAAAAAACTTCACATAATAATGAATGTATATTTTACAAATTATGCTTTTATATATGATTTAAATTTGTATTTAAACTTAGC
>URVP01000173.1 GCA_900551345.1 uncultured Eubacteriales bacterium | reverse complement strand
ATATGGCAGTAATGTTACACTTAACCATCATATCGCAAACTGTCTGCGCCGAACTTTCGGGTACCGCTATAATTCCTATTTTAATATTATTACTGCGGCAAAAATCCTCCAGGCAATCCATGGGGTAAATATGTTTTGCTGACGGAGCCACGCCGCATTTGGATGCATCATTATCAAAAGCAGCAGCTATCTCCAAACCGTAACACTTAAAACCCTCATAATCAAGCAGCGCTCTGCCTAACTTTCCGGCACCCACAATAACAGCACTCTTTCTGTCATTGCAGCCTAAAAACTTTTCCAGCTTGTCTATCAGTTCAGTAATCACATATCCGACTTTTGGCTTTCCCGTTCCTATAACGGAGCCCAAATCCTTTCGCACCTGTACTTCTCCAAGTCCGAGTCCCTTTGATATTGTTGTAGCAGATATATTTTTATTTCCGTCATTGGGTAAAGACTGTAAATATTGCAAATACAGAGGCAATCTGCCAAGAGTGGCTCTTGACACATAAGTCTCCTTCATAGTTTACCTCCTTAAAAACACATATATCTCCTTTATTCTCTTTTATTATATCACTATTTTTTTCAGTTGACAATTATAAATATTACATATTGACACTATTATTATCGATATATCTATGTGCGAAATGTATAAAAAACATAAAGTCAAATTAAGCATATGTAAAACATGCATTATTTTTGCTTTATTTCCTTATATTGTTTTGGTTTTGCCTGCTTATAAATGACTCTTTTAAAAACTCAAAAAACTCCTCAACATAGCTGTTGTCTGCCTTATTTCTGTTTAAAGTAACAAGTATGTCACGGTGGCAATCAGGGTTTTTGATTTCAAGCAGCCGTACACGGTCATTATCAATATTACCCCATGTGTACTGCGGCCAAAAACCCACTCCGAGATTTGCACCGATCATATTTTTTACGGTAGCGGGGTTGTCACTTTCAAAAATGGTTCTGGGCTTAACTCCCACATTATGACAAAATCTGTCACATATATATCGGAAAGCTTTTGAACCTGCCAGACTTATAAATCCAAGATTTTTTTCGGTTACCGCTTCGATAAGGGATATACTGTCTATATGCGCATACTTATCATTATTGGGTACCGCAAGAAATATTTTTTCCGAAAACACAAACTGTTCATTTTCTTTTTCAGGAGGAACCTGATAGTGCATTCTTGTTGTGATTTCTATGTCAAAAACATCACTGTCCGAATTTTGCAATATTTGAAAATTGACATTTTTTCTTTTGTTTTTATATTCGATTATTGTTTCCGTAAGCAGTGTAGACGCTGCCAGCACATTTATATGTATGGTCTCACTGCTTAGCTTTGCCATATTCTGCAGCTGACCGGGCAATCTGTCAAGCTGCTCCATAATAGGAATAAGATGTTTTTGAAGATAGCGTCCACATTCAGTAAGAACTATACCTCTTCCTTTTTTTATAAACAGCGGCACTTCCAAACTTTCTTCTAATCTTTTAATTGCCTGCGACAGCGCCGGCTGAGCAATGTGCAGCCGCTGGGCGCTCTCCGTCATATGCTGTGTTTCCGCCACATCCAAAAAATACTTAATTTGTAAAATTTCCATAGCCTTCCCTTTCATAATATAAAAGTTATAGATTATAACAACATTATATATTGGACTTATGAATATGTCAATGCTATAATGACTACAGTAAAAAAATTTCGAGGAGAGATAAAAATGTCACAAATTCTTGAAGCAATAATGCTTATCTGCTTTGGTTGTTCATGGCCGGTATCAGTAGTAAAGAATATCAAGGCAAGAACTGCAAAATCAATGAGCCTTCCGTTTATTCTTTTGATCATCACAGGTTATGTCGCAGGTATTATGGCAAAAATTTACAGTCACACAATAAATTATGTTTTTATTATATATCTTCTTAATCTTGCGGTTGTATCCATAAATGTAGTCATTTACTTTATCAATAAAAGATATGACCGTCTTAACGACGAGGCTAATCAGATCTGCACTGAAGCAATCGAAAGCGATTTAGCACAGCTTAGCGATAAAGCAAAAGAATATGAAGAAATGAATGATATGACAACACCCGGCGGAATCGTATTTTTCGGTTCAAACTTTTTCGCTGATCTTCCTGCTGCAGAACTGGCAAAGACACAAAACCTTGAAGAAACAATTTACAACAGAAGTATCAGCGACGAAGACATCACACACATGATGAATGAACTTGACGCATGCGTTCTTTCCCTTAATCCGTCAAAAGTATTTATTAACCTGGGCGATGCTGACATAAACAACGGCAGCCTGAATGTTGATGAATTTATCTCAAAATATGAAAACATTTTAACTCGTATACACAATAAGACTAATGCTGATATTTATGTTGTTTCACTGCTGTCATCTCTGCCTGCTGCACACACAATAAATGAAAAATTAAAGGAACTGGCAAACAAAACAAAAAGCGTTTATATCGATGCAGAGGGAATAGCTAATTCAAGCGCTCCCAAGAAACGCCTTTTCGATCTTCTAAAATGCCATTTGAGAACCCACCATTTAAGTTTTGCCGATGCCATGATGCAATAATTTAACCAAACAAAATATGGTTACCAAAGCTTGTATATATTGCGTATTTTTGCAAAAAAGCCTGCCGAATAATAAATTTGGCAGGCTTTTTTATTGATTGTAATTTTTATGACCGCTTATTCATCTGCATCACAATCGAATGCATATTCGTTTAATTCATCAAAATCCAAAAATTCTGATAATGTCATATTAAACGCCAATGCAATCTTATGCAATGTTTTAACTCTCGGATTATTTGTTAACCCTCGCATAATGTTGTCCAATGTGGACTGCTTTACATCACTCATCATTGACAGCTTGTTTATGGAAATACCTCGCTTTTTACACAAAGTACGAATGCGCATAACATAAATTTCAGAATACTCCATTATATCGACCTCATCATTATTATTGACTTTCACTAAAATAATAAGGCATATTCATTTAAATATTACCCGAATATGGGTTGATTGTATCTAAAAATGAAACTGCATTGCAATAAATCAACTTTCTAATATGTTTATTATATATACACCCTTTTTTAATGCGTATTCATATGCCGTTTTAGTTCCGCTTTTAGGATGATTGCCCAATGGATTTTTAGGTCTGCCTTCTTGAGGAATATAACTATTATCATAATATACCACACAAAAACTGCTTTTATCAATCATTTCATAATTTCTTTCTATATATACCGCTTTGCCCGCTTTAGATATTTGCTCCGGAAAGTATGTGTCTTCGTAGTACTGTAAAAGATAATTTTTGTAGTCATCATTTATATTTGGGTATTCCGCTCTGACATAAATTCTTTTAATAAATGGATACTTCGCTTTTAGTTTTGTTACTATACGGTAACATAAATTATTAAACTCACTTTTACTGCCAAATAAAAAAATCCTAACATGTTCTTTTACAACTAAATCTTCTATTATTTTCTGTAACTTATCGTTTAACCCCTGCGATTGTTTGATCTTACGGTGACCAAAGAAACAGCAAACACCCAACCTATTTTTATTTTCAGTCATCTTATCACCTCACAATTTGTAGATATACAGTATATC
>URVP01000172.1 GCA_900551345.1 uncultured Eubacteriales bacterium | reverse complement strand
ATGATAGTAGGCGCAATAACTCATGTTTTTGTTAAAGATCCGACTTACGGGTATGGGATTTTTATCGACTCCATGATAAATCAAACAGAACAAATTTCCGACTGACAATTCGGGGAAACAACCGGACAGTTCAACTCCTCTGTCCAACAAGTTGTTTCCCCATTCTACATAAACACCTTACAAATACGCTTTTATTTTTATAACCGCTTAATATGTCTGTAAAATGCATGAAATACAATCTTAATATTCGGCATAATTCATTATTCGACATTTGTCCCTATAAGGCACAATTTTTCTTCATAAAAAGCAAAAAAACACAGACATAGTTCGTGTTGACAGGGCTGTTTATAGAGTCTATAATTTGTTTTGTAAATAAAATTTAACAATATTTTCCAAAGTTTTTTGTAAAATCGAAAGGAGAAAAGATTAAAGATGGGAAAAATTAAGGTAGTGATGATTGACGATTCTTACGAACTGTGCCGTTCAGCAAAAAGGTATTTTGAAAACAATGATACCTATGATATGGTGGGATTTGCTCATGACGGACAAGTTGGTATTGAACTGATAGAAGACAAACAACCCGATATAGTTATTCTTGATATGGTAATGCCCAATTCGGACGGTATGCATGTGCTTCGTGCTCTTAAAAGAATGGACTCATCCATCAAAAAGCCCAAAGTTCTGGTATTATCCGCAATCGCAAGAGATACATCTACCGCAATGTGGATGGATGAAGGAGCTGACTATGTTCTTGCAAAGGAAACGAGCATGGAAAACATTGAATTTCACATGGATCTTATGACGGAATCTTCAACAAGAAACGGAGGAACTATGATATCGGCAATGCCTAAAAAGGACACTTTCGATTTGGAAACAGAAGTAACCGCAATAATTCAGGAAGTCGGCATACCTGCAAACATAAAGGGTTATCAGTACATCAGAAACGCTATCATACTTGTAGTAAACAATAATGATATAATAAATTCTGTTACCAAAGAGCTTTATCCTGAGGTAGCAAAGATGTGCGACACAAGCCCCAGCAGAGTTGAAAGAGCCATCCGCCACGCCATAGAGGTTGCATGGGACAGAGGCGATACGGAAACGCTTAACCGTATGTTCGGCTACACCATCAGCGTGAGCAAAGGCAAACCAACCAACAGCGAATTTATTGCAATGATTGCTGACAAACTTCGCCTTGCGATGAAAAATATGTAAAATAAGTTTAAAGCAATTTCGACATAACTAATTGCTTTTATTAATCTCTCCCACAAAAAAACATTCCGCAGCAATTCGGTTTTTACAAATCTGATTGCTGCGGTTATTTTTAACTGTTATATTGAGGAGACTGAGGCATTATCTGCATAAATTCTATACGGTTGCCGTCCGGGTCATGAACCCAGCACTGCATATTTTTGTCCTTGCCCTGCTTAACAGGAACATCTATCTGAACACCCATGGCTTCCATTCTTTCCTGAATTTCATAGATATCTTCCACCTGAAGACATAAGTGAGAGTATGCCGATTTGGGATTTTCTTTTTTTCCTCCGTAAAAAAGCTCAATAAACTGACCTGTGCATACCTTTATGTACTCTATCCACGGATTTCCGTTTTCGTCATTTAGGGAAAAAGCTTTTTCAAACCCAAGTTTACCACAGTAAAAATCCAGGGATTTTTCCATATCGCTTACATCAAATGCCAAATGCGATATTTTCATTTTTTCATTCCGCCTTCCTTTTAATTCTTTATATTTATATATTACATTTAAACATTAAAAAGGTCAATAAATTTTTAATTAATTTTTCTGTAATTGACAAAGGGTGTTTATTGGTGTAATATTTATTTAATCTACATTATAATGGGGTGTATTTATGATAACAATTGAATTTGAAAAACTCTATTCAAGAGACAGGATTATGCAGCCGTGCAGCGTGGCAGTACCTTTTAAAAAAGGTATGCTGACAGATGAAAACGGCGTTCTTTTAAAGGACGAAAACGGCGCGGTGCCTTATCAGAGCAAAGTTACCGGATATTGGGAAGACGGCTCGGTTAAATGGCTGTTTTTGCGTTTTCTTGTAAATCTGCCTGCTAACAAAAGTAAAAATTACTATTTGGATTTAACCGGCGGACAATCCGAAAAGGGTAAAATTGCAAAAGATATTCAGAACGGAGTAGAAATCGATACCGGCGTTCTCAACTTAAAGCTGGGTACAGGCGAAAACTTTATTAAAAGCATTGAATGCAATAATATGTCCTATAATGAAAAGGCTTTTGAAGGTCCTTTTCTTTCGGACAAAACAGGAAATACATATACCTGCCGTATCGACCGTTGGGAGATTGTTGAAAACGGTGGAATATGTGCAGTTGCAAAAGGTTATGGTTCACACATTTGCGGCGATAAAAAAATCGATTTTGAACTAAAAATAACCGCATATAAAAACAGACCGGAATTTGAAACAGCATATACCATAATCAACACCTCATACACCCCCCTTCAAATAGAAGAGCTGTGTATGCTTTTCCACACAAACTCAGCTTCAAAAAGCTGTGTTGCATCGTCAAACTATGCAACAGATTATAAAATAAGTGAAACGGGGGAACCCGTAGAAAAAATTGTTGACGACAAACTTTTGCTTTATCACGGAAATGAACACATGGCAGAGGTTTTTTACGGTACATTTTTTGCAGACTGCACCAACCAAAACGGCGGCGTATGTGCTACAATATATCAAGCTCAGCAAAACTACCCCAAGGCGGTATACGCTGACAAAAACGGAATGAAGATAAGCATTGTGCCCAAAGGCGTGGGCGATGTGGAAATGCAGCCGGGCATGGCACGCCAGCAGAAAATTATGATAAGACTGCACAAAGCTGATGAAACTCCTGATGATTTAAGTCATTATACCACTCTTTACCAGATGCCCGACTATGGCCGTCTTGCACCTGAGGTTTACAAAGAAGCGGGTGTCTTTGAAGATGTATTTATAGAGAATAAAATAAAGTCCATAGAACTCAGCCTTACACTGATTGGCGATAATCATGCACGGTGCTACGGCATGCTTAACTGGGGAGACGCTCCCGACCCGGGTTATTCGCAACAGGGACGGGGCGGCGGAGGCAGCGTATGGACAAATAACGAATATGACTTTTCTCACGCATGCACCCTTATGTACATACGAACCGGACACAGAAGATTTCTTGACTATATGTTTGTTTCAAGCAGACACTGGATGGATGTGGATGTGTGCCATTACAGCGACGACCCGCTGGTTTTCGGCGGACAATGGGAACACTCTCTTAAACATTGCATAGGCAGTCATATGGCTTGCAGTCATGAATGGGTAAACGGACTTTTGGACTACTATCATTTTTCCGGAGATGAAGACGCATATAATACTGCATACGGCATTGCCGAAAATGTAATTAGGCTCCTTGAATCACCCCAATTTGCAGACTACGGCGCACTTCACGCAAGAGAAACCGGCTGGGCACTGCGTACTTTGGTTGATATGTATAAAGAAACAAACGACCCCAAATGGCTTGAAAAGTGCGAATGGATTGTAGGGCACTTTGAAACCTGGGAGAAAAAGTACGGATACTGGCTTGCCCCCTATACAGACAATACGGTAATC
>URVP01000171.1 GCA_900551345.1 uncultured Eubacteriales bacterium | reverse complement strand
ATACGAGAAAGTAGCAGATGAAAATGAATAAAGTTTTTATTATTGGCGGCGGCCCTGCTGGTATATTGGCTTCAATAGCTGCTGCCGAAAAAGGAAATTCGGTTATACTCGCAGACAGAAATAATATTCTTTGCCGAAAGTTAAGGATAACAGGCAAAGGAAGATGCAATATTACCAATGATTGTGATATGGAGGATTTTATTTCTGCTGTTGTGTCTAACCCTTATTTTTTATACAGCAGTTTTTATTCATTTACCAATATGGATATAATTAATCTTCTTTCCAATCTTGGTGTAGAAACTAAAACCGAAAGAGGAGGAAGGGTTTTTCCTGTTTCGGACAGTGCTAAAACCGTGGCAGATGCTCTTGTTCGTCGTGCGGCTGACCTTGGTGTTAAGTTTTTAAAAAATACAAATATTGAAAAAATAATTACTGAAAATCATATTGTTAAAGGTGTAAAAGACAGTGACGGAAGAACATATGATGCGGACAGTGTAATAGCAGCATGCGGAGGTGCTTCATATCCTCTCACTGGCTCGGACGGCAGCGGATATGATTTACTTAAAAAAGTGGGGCATACAATTGTGCCTATAAGACCGTCTCTTGTTCCTCTCGAAACAAAAGAAAGATGGACAAGCGATGTATCGGGGCTTTCTTTGCGTAATATAAAAGTCTCTTTTTACAAAAACGGCTCAAAAAAAGCTGTATATGAAGATTTTGGAGAAATGCTTTTTACACATTTTGGGGTATCCGGTCCCGTTATCTTAAGCGCAAGTGCGCATCTTGCTGATTTTAATAAGAATAATTATAAGCTTTTAATTGACTTAAAGCCTGCACTTGATAGAGATACTCTTGATAAGCGAGTGCAGCGTGATTTTAGTGAATTTGCAAATAAGAATTTTGAAAATTCACTTTCCAAACTTCTCCCTAAAAGTTTAATCGGAGTAGTTGTTACTTTATCCGGCATTGACCCATATAAAAAAGTTAATCAGATTACGAAAGATGAAAGAGGTACCTTAATTTCAATTGTTAAAGCACTGCCTCTCGATATTAAAGGAACAAGACCTATTGCGGAAGCAATAATTACTGCCGGAGGAATAAATACTGATGAGGTTAACCCCTCAACCATGGAATCGAAATTAATAAAAAATTTATATATTGCCGGAGAAATGCTTGATGTTGATGCATATACAGGTGGTTTTAATCTGCAAATAGCATACAGTACAGGGTATCTTGCCGGTAAAAATTCCTAAGGAGAAAGGATGAAAAAGATGAATAAAAATGAATTTGAAAATCCCATGTTTTTACATGAAAACAGAGAAAATCCGCGTGCATATTACGCTCCGTTTCACAATGAAAATACTGCCCTTACCAATAAGTTTGAAAAATCATCTTATTATCAGCTGCTCAACGGAACATGGGCATTTAAGTTCTTTGAACGGTATATAGATGTGCCGGATTGCATTACAGATGCAGATATAGATACAAACGACTGGGATAGTATCCCCGTACCATCTTGCTGGCAAATGCTTGGGTACGAACACCCCTATTATACTAATGTTGACTATCCTTATCCTGTTGATCCTCCATATGTACCCGACGAGAATCCCGTGGGCGTTTATGCGACGGATTTTGAACTGCCCGGCTCTTTTGACGGTAGAGATACATATATTGTGTTTGAAGGTGTAAATTCAGCTTTTTATATTTATGTTAATGGTAAAAGGGTTGGTTACAGCCAGGGAACACATATGCAGTCAGAATTCAATATTGAAAAATACTTGGATAAAAAGGGTGTAAACCGACTTACTGTTCAGGTTCTTAAATGGTGCGACGGAGGTTATCTTGAAGATCAGGACTTTTTTAGAATGTCCGGAATATTCAGAGATGTATATCTCATTTCTCGTGCTAAAAAACACATCAGAGATATTTTTATTAAAACTACCCTCGATACCGCATATGTAGAATTTGACGGATTATCAGATGCTACCATTAAAATTTTTGATGGTGATTGTTTATTGGCACAGCAAAATGTAAATGATGGAAAAGTTGAGTTCAAACTTGAATCACCAAATCTTTGGACAGCTGAAACTCCGTATTTATATACTATGCTTTTTGAAACAGAGGGTGAATACATTCCTTTGAAATTCGGTTTCAGAACTGTTTCTGTTGCCAAAAATCGTGCTTTACTTATTAATGGAGTTCCTGTAAAGCTTAAGGGTGTCAACAGACATGACACACATCCTGTGCTTGGACATACTACGCCTAGACAGGATATGATTCGTGATCTTCAGCAAATGAAAAGGCTTAATATAAATACTATAAGAACATCTCACTATCCCAACACCCCTGAATTTCTTTCTCTTTGTGATGAATATGGTTTTTATGTAGTTGATGAAGCAGACCTTGAAATACACGGTTTTTGCACTGCTGACGGAAACAACGGATATAGCGCATATGACAGCAGCTGGCCTACCGACATGCCTGAATTTAAGAATGCTTTTGTTGAAAGAGCTCAAAGACTTGTTGAGCGTGATAAGAACCATCCTTGTGTAATATTTTGGTCAATGGGCAATGAAGCTAATTTCGGTGTTAATCATGATGTAATGATTGAATGGACACATAACCGGGATAATACAAGACTTGTGCACTACGAAAACGCATGGCTTACAGATGATAAAGCGAAGGTTGATGTAATAAGCAGAATGTATCCAGATCTTGCTGATGTAGAAAAGTTTGCAAGGAAAAGAGATCCCAGACCCTTCTTTATGTGTGAATATAGCCATGCAATGGGTAACGGCCCCGGAGATATTTGGGACTATTGGCAATTAATAAAAAAATATCCTGCATTGATTGGCGGATGTATATGGGAATGGGCTGATCATGCTGTACTGGTAGAGGATGATGATAATTATGAATTCTACGCATACGGCGGTGATTTCGGCGAAGAAACACATGACGGTAATTTCTGCTCTGATGGACTTGTTTTTCCCGACAGAGAATTTTCTACAGGTGCTCTGGAAGCAAAAGCCGTATATCAGTATATTGATGTGGAGGCAGTAGATCTGGCTAACGGTAAAATTAAAGTTTATAATAACTATGATTTTACCAATTTGTCTGATTATACCTTTAATTGGAATGTTACTAAGGATGGCAAGATAATTAAATCCGGCAGTATGATATTAAATATTAAACCTCATTCATCGAGAACGGTAACACTTGATTATACTCTTCCCGAAAATTGCGAACTGGGCTGCTATCTTAACACATCAATTGCAACTAACTACGCAACGCTTTGGGAAAATGCCGGCTATGTAACGGGAGAAGTACAGCTTGAACTTCCCGTACCCGTTCAAGAAGAGGCTGACTGCAAGACTTCAGATAAGCTGAGCATATCTGAAGATGAAGAATACATTTACCTTGACGGAGTAGGATTTAATTATGTATTCAGCAAATTTTACGGCAATTTTGTAAGCTTGTGTGTAAACGGAACTGAAATGCTGGAAGATAGAGTTAAAATTACAGCATGGCGTGCTCCAACAGATAATGACAGTTATGTAAAATCTAAATGGGCAAGGCTGGAAACCAACAATCGTAACGGTATTAATCTTAATATCCCCATGTCTAAGGTATATTCAGC
>URVP01000170.1 GCA_900551345.1 uncultured Eubacteriales bacterium | reverse complement strand
CTCTTGAAGTAAGGATAAAGAATAAGAAAGAAAAGAACGAAAAAATTGCCAACAGAGCAATCAACGCATTAAAAAATCAATTGGAAGGATTTGACCTTAATAATGAACAAGCTTAGCGTATGTGTGCTTTTCGGCGGAGTGTCAAGCGAGCACGAAGTTTCACTTATCAGTGTAAAAGGAATTATCGATAACTTAAACAAGGATAAATATACGGTGTACCCTGTGGGAATTACAAAACAGGGCGAATGGCTTATGTATACCGGGGATACCGAAGGAATACCCTCGGGAAAATGGCTTGAAGAGGGTAAAAAGGCGATTATTTCTCCCGACCGTAAAGATGGGGGATTGATTACTGACCAAGGAATTATTAAAATAGATGTGGTACTTATTGCCCTTCATGGTAAAAACGGCGAGGACGGTACAATTCAGGGTCTGTTGGAAATTGCCGGGCTTAAATATACCGGAGCGGGTGTGATGTCAAGCGCCTTGTCTATGGATAAAGCAATGACTAAGGTGTTTTTAAACGGATTTGGAATACCTCAGGCAGATTGTGTTATATTTATGAAGCATATGCCTGACGATTACGCAGGGCAGGTAGAGAGCAAGTTTACATATCCTGTGTTTGTAAAGCCTTCCAACGGCGGTTCTTCCTGCGGTGCATATAAAGTAAATAACCGTGACGAACTTACCAATGCCGTTAAATCTGCTTTTGAATATGACAGCAAGGTTATGGTTGAAGAATATATTGATGCTTATGAGGTAGAATGTGGCATTTTGGGAAACGATGATATATCCGCAGGCAGCCTTTCAAAAATAGTTATTGAGAGTGAAACATACGATTATGATACAAAATATACTCCCGGTATGGCAATAAATGAGATACCGGCTAAAATATCTCCGGAGCAAACTCGTGAAATAACCGAAACCGCAAAAAAGATATACAATTATCTGGATGTTTCGGGATATGCGAGAGTTGACTTTTTTGTAGAAAAAAGTACCGGAAGGGTTTTATTTAACGAGATTAACACCCTCCCCGGGTTTACGCCATGCAGCGCATATCCGGGTATGTGGGCTGACAAGGGAGTAAGCTATGACCGGCTGCTGGACAGAATAATCCAGCTTGCTGTTACCAAATAAAATCAGCCCTTATTTGCTTATGATAAGGTAACATAAATGTTAAACGCCCCATATGGGCAGAAAGGTTATGTACCATGGATATAAATTCAAAGGCAATCGGAGTTTTCGATTCGGGTCTGGGAGGACTTACCGCTGTTAAGCGAATCGCCGAGATAATGCCCGGCGAGGATATCGTCTATTTCGGCGATACCGGGCGGGTGCCTTACGGAACCAGGTCTGAGCAGACGATAATTAAATATGCAAAACAGGATATACACTTTCTTACCGAGCACAATATTAAGATGATTATTATAGCCTGCGGAACCGTAAGCTCGGTAGCATATCCTCATATAGAAAGAATGACGGACTTGCCCATGGTGGGTATAGTGGGAGCCTCTGTAAAAGCAGCCGCAAAAGCTACCAAAACGGGCAGCGTTGCAGTGCTTGGTACAAACGGTACAATATCCAGCGGAGTTTTTGCTCATATGCTGGAGGAGCGGGGCATAAAGTCCTTGGGCATACCCTGTCCGCTGCTTATCCCGCTGGTTGAGAACAACTATATACATAAGCCTGCAACACGGCTTATCCTTGAAGATTATCTTAAAGAGGTAAAAAACAGCGATATAGACACAGTTATCCTGGGCTGCACGCATTTCCCATTGCTATCTGAAGTTATTTCTGATATAATGGGTCCTGAGGTAACTCTTATCAATTCAGGTGCCGAAACTGCACAGGCTGCGTATGAAACTCTTAAACGGGACGGACTGCTTAACGAAAAAGGCGGAACTCACAGCTTTTATGTAAGTGATGATATACATAGCTTTGCAAAGGCGGGAGGGCTTTTTCTGGGCAGAGAGATAACCGGCTCGGTAGAAAAGATTGATATAGAAAAATACTAAACGCAAAGGAAGAATTTCTTTTGAATAATATACTTGTTACAATCTGCGGAGTGCAAAACGGCGACAGCGGCGAAGCGATAAAGCTTGTTGTGCCGGGCAGATTCAGCCGTGAACAGGACGCAGTCTGCATAACATATGACGAAACTGAAGAAACCGGTATGGAGGGAACCGTTACCACCGTTGCCGTACAAGAGGGTAAGATAAGACTTATCCGCCGAGGCACAAGCAATTCGGAGCTGATTCTTGAAGTCGGGAAAAGACACGAGAGCCGCTACGAAACGCCCTACGGAGCAATGATGATCGGCATAACCGCAAAGGAAACGCATGCTGCCGTCTGTGAAAGCGAAGGTGTAATACGGGCAACATACCTTATAGATATTGAGAATAATCCGTCGGGTGAGAATGTGTTTGAACTTTCTTACCGGGCGGTATAAAGAGAAATCGGAAGGAGTTACTTATGAAGGATTTAGACGGTCTTATAAAAAATCAAATTAAAGATGTTATTTCCGCATCTCTTGAGAAGGCAGGAATAAATTACGGAGAAGAAATCAACATTGAAACCCCTAAGGATATAAAATTCGGTGATTTTTCCGCCAATACTGCAATGCTGCTTGCCAAGCAGGAGAAGCAGCCTCCACGCAATATTGCTCAAAAGATTATTGACAATATGCAAACCGACGGTACATATATTGACAGGGTAGAGATTGCCGGAGCGGGATTTATTAACTTCTATCTTAAAAAGGGCTGGCAGACAGGTGTTCTTGAGATTGTAGAACAGATGGGCGATGATTACGGCAGCAGCGATTTCGGAAACCATGAAAAGGTTATGATAGAATTTGTCAGTGCCAATCCTACCGGTCCCATGCATATGGGCAATGCAAGAGGCGGAGCTTTGGGTGACAGCCTGGGTAATGTAATGAAGATGGCGGGCTTTGATGTAACGAAAGAATTTTATCTTAACGATGCAGGCAATCAGATAGAAAAATTTGCCAAATCGCTGGAAGCAAGATACCTTCAGCAGTACGACCCCGAATATCCATTCCCCGAGGACGGATACCACGGTGATGATATAAAGGAGCGTGCGGCACAGTTTACAGAGATAAACGGAGACAAGTACCGCAATACTTCTTCCGAGGAACGCAGAAAAGCACTTACCGATTTTTCTCTTGAAAAGAACATTGCCGATATGAAGGAAACTCTTAAAAAGTACCGTGTTGTGCATGATGTATGGTTCTGCGAGAGCGATCTGTATAAAAGCGGCGATGTGGAAAAGACCATTGATGCACTCAAAAAGAGCGGCGAAGTATACGAAAAAGAAGGTGCTCTGTGGCTAAAAGGAGAGGACAAGGACGAAGTTCTGGTTCGTGCTAACGGAATACCTACATATTTTGCGGCGGATATAGCATATCATTATAATAAATTCGTTACAAGAGGTTTTGACCGTGTTATAAATATCTGGGGCGCAGACCATCACGGACATATTGCCCGTATGAAAAATGCAATGAGCCTTTTGGGCATTGACCCCGACCGTTTGCAGGTTGTTACAATGCAGCTTGTACGCCTTATGAGAGGCGGAGAGGTTGCCCGTCAGTCCAAAAGAACGGGCGGTGCAATAACCTTGACCGAACTGATTGACGATATAGGTATCGAT
>URVP01000169.1 GCA_900551345.1 uncultured Eubacteriales bacterium | reverse complement strand
GTCTGGTTGTATAATAATTTGTTTGGAGGTTTAATTTTTCCCAATTTGCAGCATTAAAATCATCTAACGGATGATACTTTTTGCTGGCAAAACCAAAGAGCCAATATCCGGCTGCATAAGTAGGTATGTGCGCCTGATATACACGGCTTATGGGAAAAGTGTTAACTATTCTTTGATGACTCCTCTGCATTGCTTCGGCGTCCTGTTTGTAAAAAGGACTTCCTTGCTGATTAACCATAATACCGTCATCACGCAGGGCATTATAGCATATTCCGTAAAACTCTCTTGTAAAATAACCTTCCGACGGTCCGAACGGGTCGGTAGAATCAACAATTATCAAATCATATGCACAATGACGCTTTCTGATAAATCTAAGAGCATTGTCATAATAAATGTGCACACGCTCATCATCAAGCCGGCAAGCATTTTCGGGCAGGTAAATTCGGCATGCTTCAATAACAAGCGGGTCCATCTCTACCAAGTCAATTTGCTCTACATTTTCATACCGAGTAAGCTCTTTAACAACACCACCGTCTCCGGCGCCGATTACCAATATATCACGAACATTAGGATGTACCGACATGGGAACATGGGTAATCATTTCATCGTATATAAATTCGTCTCGCTCTGTAAGCATCACATTGCCGTCAAGAGTGAGCACCCTGCCGAATTCAGGCGTATCAAAAATATCAATTTTCTGATAATTGCTCTTTTGCGAATAAAGATGCCTGTTTATTCTGATACTGTGCTTTACATCAGGAGCGTGAAACTCACTGAACCATAATTCCATCTTTTACGCCTCCGTATCCAATACATTTATGCGAAGTATTTCAGGATCCTCCGGACCGGTCATGGAACATCCTTTTGCCTTAGCATACTCAATATACTGTATAATTTCTTCGGTTACCCGTTCACCGGGAGCCAAAATAGGAATTCCGGGCGGATAGCACATGATAAATTCGCTGCACACACAACCGATACTATCAGCGAGAGGCAGGCTCTTCTTTTTTGCATAAAACGCTTCCTGAGGACTTATAACTACCTCAGGCGGAAGATATTCCTGACTGAGAAGACCGTAACTCGTTTTTTGGTATCTTCTCCGAATTTCTGCCAGTGCACTTACCAGGCGTTCCAACTCCTGCATACGGTCACCGATGGATAAATAGGCCAATATGTTTCCAATATCACCAAATTCAATCTGAATATCATATTCGTCACGAAGTAAATCGTATACTTCAATACCTGCAAGACCTATATCTCTTGTATGCACACTTAATTTTGTAGCATCGAAATCATATATAGAATCGTTATTTATAAGTTCACGCCCAAATGCATAATATCCGCCTATAGCGTTGATTTCTTCACGGGCATAATCAGCCATTTCAACAACCTTTGCAAAAATTTCTTTGCCTCTGCGAGCCAAATTTCTGCGGCTGATGTCAAGGCTTGACATTAGAAGATAACTTCCTGATGTTGTTTGTGTAAGGTTAATAATCTGCCTTACATGCCCTTCGTGAATATTGGGTCCGATTAAAAGCAAACTTGACTGCGTCAGACTTCCACCACTTTTATGCATGGATACAGACGACATGTCCGCCCCTGCTGCCATAGCGGAAATGGGCATATTATCTCCAAAATAAAAATGCGTTCCGTGCGCCTCATCCACAAGGCAATACATACCCGCTTTGTGAGACATATCTACTATTTCTTTAAGGTCACTGCAAACACCATAATATGTGGGGTTGTTAACTAAAACAGCCACCGCATCGGGATTTTCCCGTATAGCTAACGCAACCTGCTCTCTTTTCATTCCAAGAGAGATACCAAGCTTTACATCAACTTCCGGGTTAACATATATAGGAATGGCACCGCAAAGAACCAATGCATTAATAACACTTCTGTGCACATTACGGGGAAGAATAATCTTATCTCCCCTTTTACAAGTGGATAAAATCATTGTCTGAACCGAACTTGTGGTTCCCCCAACCATCAAAAAAGCATGAGACGCTCCGAAAGCATCGGCTGCAAGATCCTCTGCTTCTTTTATTACTGATACCGGGTGGCACAAATTGTCCAGCGGCTTCATGCTGTTTACATCAATACTGACGCACTGCTCACCAAGAAATGCGGTAAGCTCGGGGTTGCCTCTGCCTCTTTTATGTCCAGGAACATCAAAGGGCACTACACGCATTTGCCGGAATTGCTGCAAAGCTTCATATATCGGCGCTCTGCTCTGATTGTATTTGCTTTCTGAATTCATCTTTATCACCTCTGCTAAACAAACAAAAAAACACAAGCCGTAAATACACAACTTGCGTTCAGTCCCGATACATTATAAACTAATATAATCGCAATATCCACAAAATAACAGAATTTTTGACACTTTAAGGTGTTTAAAGACGAATTCATTTTATTCCATAAATATTTTGAAGGATTGTCTGGCATACAGAGTCTTTAAAGCAAAAACTTCTACTACTCTTATTGACCGTTTCACAAGTTTGCGTAAATACGCATTTTCGGTTATAAAGTAACCAACTTATAAAATTTGAGCTTCTAACTCAATCAATAAGGCGGAAAACCGCCAATCGGCAGTGGACCCGGCTGTCCGTATGGCCTCAACTTCATTTGAAGTGGTCCGTAAATAATTTGCTTGGAAGACTCCGTCTGAGCATCCTGGTACAGAGTATACAGCATATGCATTGATTTGTCAATACATATTCAATAATGGATTTTTCTTTTTTCTGCAATTAACATTAAGGTATTATACACTTTGCATTGAAAATACCTCATGGAGTAAATCGGTCATTTCTGCAAGAGTTTTAGCATAACTGAGCTTTGTTTTAGCCTGTGCGGCAAATTTCAAACCTTTTACATACCAAAGTGCATGTTTTCTTGCCTCTTTAATCCCTATATTCTCCCCTTTATAGCGGCATATAAGGGATATATGCTTTATAGCAATTTCTAATTTTTCATCGTTCGACCTTTTCTTTGCTCCGTATAGTATATCACTTATAACCCAAGGTGCACCTAAAGCTGCCCGTCCTACCATTACGCCGTCACACCCTGTATCTTCAATCATGGAAAGATAATCCTCACGGTTTTTAACATCACCATTGCCGATAACAGGAATACTTAACGAATCTTTGACTTTTTTTATTATATTTCTATCTACCTTACCGCTGTACATCATGTCTACCGTTCTGCCGTGCAGTGTCAACGCATCTGCACCTGCCTCCTGGGCTGCAAGAGCACACTCGCAAACGGTTATATGGTCTTTATCCGTTCCCATTCTCATTTTAACTGTTACGGGAACTTTTGAAGCGGATTTTACCTGACGAACTATATCGTATATTAATTGAGGATTTTTAAGAAGGGCTCCTCCTTCGTTATTTTTGAATATTTTTGGTGCCGGACAGCCCATATTAATATCAATAACATCACCGAAAGAAAGCTTTTCAGCTGCATATGCCATAGTATCAGGCTCACTGCCGAAAATCTGAATGGATACGGGTCTTTCTTTATCTGAAATTTCCGCAAGCTGCATAGTCTTTTTATCGCCGTATTTAAGCGCCTTTGCGCTTATCATTTCGCTGCATACAAGCCCTGCTCCGTATTCGGAAACAATTTCACGAAACGCCCGGTCTGTTATACCTGCCATAGGTGCCATAATTAAATTATTTTTAAATTTTAAAGAGCCAATTTGCATATACACACCTCATAATTATAGTTAC
>URVP01000168.1 GCA_900551345.1 uncultured Eubacteriales bacterium | reverse complement strand
GCTGCTGAAGGAGCTGGTGCTGCAACAGGTGCTGCAGCGGGCGCAGCAGGAACAAATACCGGAGTGCTGCCGCCCAGTTCTTCAACTTCAACTTCGTATGATGCGCCGTTTACTTTTATGTTGAATTTTCTCATAGTATAATCCTCCTTAATTATAAAACATGTTCATTTTTGGAAGCTTTTTTCCAATTATTTGTTCTTCTGAGTGATTTAATTCTAAGATTATATGTGCTTGTATTAAGCGAAGCTGCTATAGCTGCAGTAATTACTGCAATAAGCTGACTGTCATCTGTACTACTTGCAGTATCCGCTACGAATGCCGGAGCAGGTACTTCCTGTTTTGGTGCAGTATCTATCTGTGGCTCTGTTGTTTTAACAGGTTCTTCTTTTTTAGTGGCTTTTGCCATTATTACATGCATTATTTCAAGAATAATCCAAAGCATTATAAGAACCAAGAAAACTGTTATAAGACCAATAACTGCAACCATTGCACCATCAGCGATTGTACTCATATTTATATTCATGTCTCACACACCCCTTACATAGGTATGTTACCGAAAACCTTACTCAGCTTGTTATCTCTTTTTGAAGCAAGAGAATCAAGTGCACTGATAAGTCTCGGTCTTGTGCTGTCCGGCTCAATTATATCATCAATATATCCGTTTGATGCTGCTGCATATGGGCTTGCATCTGTCTGAATATATTTTTCAGTCATAGCTGCTCTCTCAGCAACAGGATTTGCGCTTGCAGAGATTTCATCATTATAAAGCATTACTGCAGCTCCTTCGGGGTTCATGGGAGCAATTACTGCTGTAGGCCACGCTAAAGTGATATCAGCGTTGTTTCCCATAATGGAGTATGCACTTGTATAAGCTTTATTCATTATAAGATTAACTTTGGGAACAGATGCATCTGCATATGCAAATGCGAGTTTTGACATATTTTTTGCTATGCCCCAATACTCCTCTGATGAACTTGCAGCAAAACCAGCAACATCTATAAAGGTAACAAGGGGAATATCAAAACAATCACAGAATCGTACAAAACCTGCTGCTTTAACAGCGGCTTTAGTATCAAGAACAGAATCAGCGGTTGACTGATTAGCCACAACGCCGACAGTATAACCGTCAAGACGAATAAAACCGGTTACAATATTTGCCGCATGAGTCTGGGCAACTTCGAAAAATTCTGCATTATCAGCAATTTCTTTTATAACAAGTTTAACATCGGATAAAGAATCAGAAAGTGCAGTGAGATTTTCTGAAAGTCTGTTAATCTCATCTGTAGGAGCAACCGAAGGAGCATCCTCAAGATTATTAGAGGGAAGGTAAGAAAGAAGCTTTTTAACACCCTCAATACAGCTGTTATCATCGCTGTAAACGAAATCAATTGTGCCTGCTTTTTCGGCAATTGTTTTAGCCGAAAGATCAGGTTCTTTTCCTTCAGCACCAAGAATTACCTGTGAACCGTTAAGGAACATAACAGCCTTTTCAGTTGCGAACACAAAGTCTGTGCTCTGTGCAGCAATAGCATTTCCTCCGCCGCAAGGTCCCATTATAACGGAAATTTGCAAAACAACACCTGAAAGCTCAACCGTCTTTGTAATAATTTTTGAAAGAGCTGCAAGGGCTGCCGCACCGGCATCTACACGAACACCGCCGCAATCAATAAGGCTGATTACGGGAGCTCCGTTCTTAGCCGCCATATCCATAAGTCTGCAAATTTTATTTGCATGAACTTCACCGATAGCACCGTTAAGAACACCGCTGTCCTGTGCATATGCGTAAACCAGTCTGCCATCAACACTGCCGTAACCGCAAACCACGCCTTCACTGGGAGCGTCGGCACTGCCGAAAAATGCATCAATTTCGACAAATCCTCCTTGATCAAAAAGAAGTGCAAGTCTTTCCCTGGCATTTTTGTTGCCGCCGGTTTCGATTGACTGTCTTTTTGACCGAAGATTGCTTATTAAATCTAAACTGCTCATAAGCTACCTCCTGTATATAAATTTTGTATTTTTGCATTCTTTCCTATTTTACACTAATATGGCAAAATAAACAATATGCAAATATTAATAATTATATAAAAGTATTTGCAATTTTTATATAAAAATAAATATTTGTAAATAAATGTAGATTTTTTCATCTGCATTATCCTAAAGATTTAAGATATTTTATTTCTGCCGGTGATAATCGACGCCATCTTCCTTCGGGTAAATGACCTATATTCAGATTTCCTATTTTTATTCTGCGAAGCCGAATTACTTTTTTCCCTACAGACTCAAGCATCTTTCGTATCTGCCTGTTTCGGCCTTCATGAATAATAAACTCCAAAACCGAATTACCACCGACAGTGCTTATTTCTTTGACTGATGCCTGTGCAGTTTTTCTGCCGTCTATTACTATCCCACACCGCAGTTTCTGCAAATCATTTTCAGAAATACCACCTGCTATGGTAACATGATACGTCTTGTCCACATGGTGCTTAGGGTGAGTAAGAGCATATGTGAGATCTCCGTCATTTGTCATAATCAATAAACCTTCCGAATCCATATCCAATCTTCCCACAGGATAGATACGCTCTTTAATCTCATTTTTATATAAATTTGCAACGGTAATCCTACCATGCTTGTCCTTCATAGTTGTTACAACACCTGCGGGCTTGTTTACTATAATATATATTTTTTTTGATTGATAAACCACCGATTTTCCGTCAACTGTTACTATGTCACTTTCCGACACTTTAATGCCGGGCTTGTCCGCAACCTTACCGTTAACACAGACTCTGCCCGACATCATAAGTTCTTCTCCGGCTCTGCGGGAGGCAACTCCGCACAGAGCCAGATATTTTTGTAATCTCATCTCTTCCATAATAATCTTCCTTAGCTGAATAACTTTTTAAAAAAGTTGATAATTTTTTCAAACAGATTTTTAGGCGGCTGTTCCTTTACGGACTCGAACGCAACAATATCAACGCTGTCTATTTCTTTACCGTCATAATACATTACAGCCTTCCCCAGAACATCGCCCTTTTTAACAGGAGCTTTTACCGATGTTGGCAAACCGGTATATTTTACTTTGATTTTCTGCATATCTCCATCAGTGACAACAGCAGTCAAGTTTTTATCTGTTACGGCATTAACTCTACTTTTCAAACCATTTTCTACAGTGATACTCCTTACTGTTTCACCCACCGGAGTGATAATTTTGCTTTCATATCGCTCAAAGCCATAGTCAAGAAGTTCTTTGTGGTCATTCCAGTCATCAGGGGCATTTATAGTAACCGCTATTAACTGTACTCCATCCTTTGTTGCCGAAGAAACAAGTGTTCTTCCGGATGACTTTGTATATCCTGTTTTAACTCCATCTGCACCTTCATATAAAGACAGCATCTTGTTGTGGTTGGTCAATACTCTGGAATATGTATGACCCTCCCACGGAATTGTAGTCTTTTTAGTGGAAACAATACTCGCAAACAATGTATTTTTTAGTGCCTCCCGTGCAATTATCGCAAGCTCGTAGGCAGTTGTATAATGCTGCTGTGAATTTAATCCGTGCGGATTGTCAAAATGGGTGTTTTTAAGCCCCATTTCTTTAACTTTTTCATTCATTAGTGCAACGAACTTTTTTTCACTACCGCTGACGCCTTCGGCAATTGCAGTAGCAGCATCATTTCCGGAGCTTAGCATCAGTCCGTACAACAGATTTTTAAGGGTCATTTTTTCGCCTTGGTCGAGCCATATTGATG
>URVP01000167.1 GCA_900551345.1 uncultured Eubacteriales bacterium | reverse complement strand
CAAATCGCATGATAATTACGGATACATATTATTTATTGTTGCATTTGCTGCTGCAAAGAAAGTATTTTATCTGCTTCCTCCTGTGTTAAATATTCACAATCTACCATGGAGTTTATAACCTGAACCTGCCGCTCCAAGGCAAGATCGGGATTCTCATCTAAAGAATAAACTGACGGTGCGTTTGGTATTCCTACAAGGAGCGTACATTCAAAATCACTCATTTGAGAAGGCGACTTATTAAAATAGCCCATAGCCGCATCATGAATAGAATAATAGCCGCTTCCATAGTAAACACAGTTAACATATAATTCCAATATCTGGTCTTTTGAATAATTACGCTCAATTTCAAAAGCAGTAAAAACTTCGGCAATTTTTCGCTCGAGAGAATTATCAAGAGGATAATACAAGTTCTTAGCAAGCTGTTGAGTAATGGTACTGCCGCCCTCTAAAAGCTTTTTAGCTTTTATATCATTTATCACGGCTCTTGCGGTTCCAATAGCATCAAAACCGTTATGCGTGTAAAAGCGCCTATCTTCCACCGCAACAAGTGCCTTAAAATAAATATCGGGAATGTCCTCTTTTTTTATATAATTATCTTTGCCCGTTATTGTCTCCACTTTCTCATCAAGAGGTGATAACGACAGTGTTTCTTTATATAAACTATATCCATTGTATATTTCAAACGCTCCTATAACAGCTATCAAAAGCAAGGCTATTATGAGAACTTTTTTTATAAGTTTCATGCGTATCACCTTTTATGATTTATTATCAAAACTTATTACCAATATTCCGGATAATACGAGTATTATACCCAATGCAGTATTCCAACCAAAACTATCACCCAAAATTATACTTATAACCGTCGCAACAACAGGTTCAACTGTCGCAATAACTGAAGCCTCTCCCGTCTTTACACCGGCAAGTCCTTTCGTATAAAAAAGATATGGGAGAAAGCAGCACAGAATGCCTATACCCAGTATACCCAGAACGGATACAGTATTAATTTTTGAAGCTACAGAACATAAGTTTATAAGCGGCAGAGCCCCTATCGCTGACAGTATAAAAGTGTAAAGAGAAATTGTTTCTGAGCTATATCCCTTATTTAAAGCATATCTGCCGAATATGCTGTACAACGCATATCCTATTCCACTGCCTATACCAAATAAAACACAAGCAGTAGAAATGTGCACGGCTGATGATGATAATATCCCGGTAACAAAAACACATCCTACCGTTATTAAAACCAAAGAGACTATTTTAGCAGTTGTCAGTCTTTCTTTAAACAAAAATACTGACAAAACCACAACGAACGCAGGAGCAGTATATAAAAGTACGGCTGCTGCCGAAATATTTTCTTGCATTGCATAAAAGTAGCATATATTAAAAAACAGCAAGCTTAAAATACCCGTACCTATAAAACACCATAAATCTTTAAGCTTTATCCTTAACATGTTTTTATTTTTTAAATATACATAAATAAATGTTGTAACCGCTGCGGCTGCTGATTTGACAAATACGATTTCTATCTGACCCATACCGCAATTCGTTAAAACGCGGTTAAATAAACTTATCATTCCCCATAGAGAGGCTGCAATAACTATATATATAATAGATTTAATTTTTGTAGCATTTTGCAATTAAACTCACCTATTGTCATATTTTGTAAAAAGTATATCATAAATCAAATGTAAGGTCGACTTCTGTCAGATATAATGCTCCAAGCTTTAATTAATTCATTTATCGACCAGGCTGCGTTTGCAGGAGAAGTTGAAGGCAGACACACAGCAGTCCGTCCAATAATGGGTTTGGTATATTTATTGTAAAGTTTTTCTGCCGTTTTACCGTTGACATATATATGCTTTATATTCGCACCTGACAAAATTTCGTTTAGGTTGTTTACAACAGCATTTTTAATCGAACTGTCACTGCTTCCTCTGATTTCACATGATGCAATAACATCCCAAAGTGCGATTTTTTCGCTAAGTAAAAGCTCCTTTTTATCTTCAATTGTTTCGGGCATTTTTCTGTCGAACACAGAAGATACAACGCGCCAAAATCTGTTTTGCGGATGAGCATAAAAAAACTTTTGTTCCCGTGATTTTACCGAAGGGAAACTGCCTAATATAAGAATTTCAGAGTTTCCGTCATATAAAGGCGGAAACGGATGTGTTAATCTTTGTCCATTCATTTGATAAACTCCGTACACAATGCATTTATAATAAAAATAATAAATTAATCCTCGCTGCTGACAAACTAATCAGTCCGATTCTGCCATTCGGTAGCCGACACGAGGTTCGGTAAACAAAAATTCGGGAACAGCAGGGTTCTTTTCTATTTTCCGTCTTATATTTGCCATATTTACTCTCAAAGTTTTGTTATCTTCTCTTACAAAAGGTCCCCATATTTCTTTAATTATAAAATCGTAAGTAAGAACTCTCCCGGAATATTTGCAAAGCAGCTCAATAATTTTGAACTCTATATTTGTAAGATGAACTTCTTTTCCGTCTACGGTTATTATATGTTTTGAAAAATCTATTTCCAAACCTGCTTTTTTATATTTTACCGTTTTTTTAAGCGCATCGTCGAAACTGATTCTTTTATGCCTTAATGCAGTTCTTATTCTTGCAAGCAGTTCACCAACAGAGAAAGGCTTTGTCACATAGTCGTCAGCACCAAGATCAAGCGCCTGTATTTTATCATTTTCCTGGTCTCTGGCAGAAACCACGATTATGGGGATATTGGACCATTGCCGGACACTTTTTATAATATCGATTCCATCAGAATCCGGAAGTCCCAAATCAAGCAGTATAACATCAGGAACATGACT
Source organism: uncultured Eubacteriales bacterium (assembly GCA_900551345.1). Lineage (GTDB taxonomy): Bacteria > Bacillota > Clostridia > Monoglobales > UMGS1388 > UMGS1388. The sequence continues at coordinate 938 of URVP01000167.1, read as the reverse complement.
TGTTATCATCGTAAGTGCATCAGAAGCGGTTTCACACGATAATGTAGTATAATTATTATTTTTTAAAAGTGCTGAAATAAACTTGCTTATATTTTTTTCATCTTCAACAATAAGAACAGTATATTTATTATTCATGCTTTTTTTCCTCCAATGGGAGCATAAAAGTTACTTTAGCCCCTTTTTCGGGCAAATTATCTATTTTAATCTTTCCTCCGTGACTTTTAATAATAGACATACAAACAGAAAGACCAATACCCATATTCTTTGTACTGTCGTTATCTCCCGCCGAAACGCCTATATAATCACCTTTTCTTACTTTTGCAAGAATTGATTTATCAAAGCCTCTTCCTCCGTCTATAACAGAGAAGACTGCATATCCGTCCTTTTTTGAAACGGTAATTCTTACATCATCATCGCTTCTGCCATGAGTAACAGCATTTTCCACCAGATTTATTATTACCTGTTCTATCAGCACGCAATCCACGGGAACAAATAAAACCTCATCCGGAACTGATACATACAACTTTGACCCAGGATAATACTTTTTAATTTTTTCTATGGCACATCCTACTATTTCTTCAGCCGGTTCCAAGCTCTTTTCTATATTCCCTACATCTTTTGTAAGTCTTGTAACCGACAACAGATTCTCTACCATTCTGATAAGCCATTGTGAATCGTCACATATTTCTCTGTACAAATCAGCACGCTCCTCTTTAGAAAGTTTATCCTCACTTTCTAAAAGAATATTGCCGGCACCTGCTATAGAAGTTAAAGGAGTACGAAGATCGTGAGATATTGCCCGTAAAAGGTTACTTCGCATTTTTTCTTTATCCGCAACATATTTTATTCTTTCCCGTTCTTTTATTGGATTTGTTGAATCATCGAGTTAACCGAGCTGCCATTTCTTGTGCAAGGTTTCTACATTGCTCCTTTATAGC
>URVP01000166.1 GCA_900551345.1 uncultured Eubacteriales bacterium | reverse complement strand
GCATAGTCCGCAGCTTGCACAGTTTCCGCCGCAGGCAGACTGCCTTGAAAAGACTACAACCGCATACTGTCCGTCTATTGATTTTACAATGCCGGTATTTTCCATCTGATTAACCGTCCTGTTCTTGTTTTTTCAGCATTTCCTCAGCTGCCATAAGCGTCTGATTGGTTATCTGTGCTCCGCCCATTATTCTTGCAATCTCTCTTTTGCGGCCTTCAAAATCAAGCATGGTAACATCCGTGGAGGCTGCTCCTCCTTTATCCGACTTTTTAATAAGATAGTGATTGTCCGCCATGCAGGCAATCTGAGCAAGGTGTGTTATGCAGATAACCTGCTTTTTTTTAGATATTGCAGAGATTTTTTCGGCTGTTCTGTAAGCAGTTCTGCCGCTTATACCCGTATCTATTTCATCAAAGATGAGAGTGTCAACCATATCAACATCGGCAAGTATTGACTTGATGGCAAGCATAATTCTGGAAAGTTCACCGCCCGAAGCAATTTTGGCAAGGGGCATAAGAGGCTGACCCGAATTGGTGGCAATCATAAACTCCACCTTGCAGCCGCCTTTAATGTTATATTCGCATTTTTCTGTTTTTACAGCAAAATCCGCTTTGGTCATTTCCAGGTCGGAAAGCTCTTTTTTTATCTTTTGTGAAAGTTTCTCTCCGCCTTTTATGCGTGAATCGGTAAGCTTTTGTGCTAAATTTTCAAGCATATTATCCGATTCTTTTATCAAGCTGCCCAGTTCCTTTTCCCGCTTGTCGCTGCTGAAAATTCCATCCAGTTCGGTGCGGGAATTTTGAGCAAACATTAATATATCGTCTATGGTTGCTCCGTACTTTCTTTTAAGGTTATGTATAAGATTTATTCTTGCCTCCGCCTCTTCAAGTTCCTGCCCTGTGCTGTCCATATTTTCGGAATAATCACGAAGAGAATATACCGCATCGTCAAGTATAACTGATGCTTCTTCTATTGACTTGTATATATTTTCTAGCTCTTTGTCGTAGGAGGCAACCTCCTCCATATCTTTTTTAATCCGTGCCAAAGCGTCATGCACCGAAGATTCACCCGAATAAAGGCTGTAATATGAACTGTCTGCGGCGTTTTTTATCCGTTCAATATTTGAAAGATAATTCCGGCGTTCCGCAAGGGATTCCTCTTCTCCGGGAAGGAGATTGGCAGAGTCTATTTCGTCAATCTGATATGATAAAATATCTATGCGTCTGTTTTTTTCTTCTTCATCGGAAATCAGGTCGGCAAGTTCTTTTTTCAGTGTTTTATTTTTATTATATTCCGCCTTATATTCTTCAAGAAGTTTTTCGTTTGAACAATATTTATCAAGAAAGTCAACATGCGAAGCAGGATTTAAAAGCTGCTGACTGTCATGCTGACCGTGAATGTTTATAAGACCTTTTGTGATAGATTTTAGCATTGATGAGTTAATAAGCTGTCCGTTGGCACGGCAGGAGCTTTTGGAGTCTGTTGTAATTTCACGGCTGAGTATCAGCACATCGTCCTCCATATCTATTCCCATTTGTATAAGCTCATCTTTAAGCTGTTTGTTAGTTATGATAAATTCCGCTTCTACCCGTGCTTTGTTCTCGCCGTGGCGTATTAAATCATGGCTCGTTCTTTCGCCCATAACCATGTTTATTGAATCTATAATTATGGATTTACCGGCAGCCGTTTCTCCCGTAAGGGCATTAAAGCCTTTGTCAAACCGTACACAAACTTTATCTATGATGGCAACATTTTGTATATTAAGCTGTGATAACAAATTCCATCACCTCATTGCTTCAAGCTTTTCGTTTATCTTCTGTGCATCCTCTTTGTTTTCTGCAATTATCATAAGAGTATCATCACCGGCTATGGAGCCGAGAGACTGAGGAATATGCATGGAGTCCACCACCGCACCCACTGCCGGTGCCATGCCGGGGAGAGTTTTTATTACAACAAGATTGACGGCAGAGCGTACGGAAACCACCGAGCTTGCAAAAAGGTTGTAAGTTCCGTTGTCACTTTCCTCCGTATTGCCTGCCACATAGTGACTTTCACCCTTTTTATTAACCACCTTGCTGATACGAAGTTTTTTTATGTCCCTGGACACGGTAGCCTGGGTTACATCGTAACCTTCGCCTCTCAGCCTAAGAGTAAGCTCCTCTTGGGTGGAGATATTTTCTTTATTAATAATTTCAAGAATTTTACGCTGTCTTTCAATCATGGGAGCATTTCAGTCCTCTCTGAAATATAATAAATAATTTATCTTTCAAGCTTTGACCTCATTGTATCAAAAAAGTCTGAATCATTTTTGCGTACAAGCCGAAGCTTTTTATCGTTTTTTTCAATTTCAACAATCATATCCCGTGTAAGATGTACGGCACTGCGTCCGTCAGCTGACACCATTGCGTCGTTGTCATTTTCCGTTTCAACGCTTATTTTAACCTTGCTTGCAGCCGGAATTATAACGCTGCGTACATTGGTAAGGGAATGAGAACAAACAGGGGTCAAAATCATAAGTTCCATATCAGGGCATACAACCGGACCTCCTGCCGAAAGAGAATATGCCGTAGAACCTGTAGGAGTGGATACGATAAATCCGTCAGCGTCATATATACCTACAAGCCTGTCGTCTGCATATACCTTTATTTTAATAATTCTTGCGCTTGTACCTCTTGATATGCATATATCGTTAAGGGCGTACATGGTTTCGTTGCCCACACAAGCTTTAAGCATAAGTCTTTCTTCGGTACGATAACCGGAATTTACTATATTTGAAAAATCGTCTTTTTCCATTACGGACAAAAAACCCATATGACCCAGATTAATGCCGAAAATGGGCATACCGTATCTGCTGCATTCGGGTGCGAGACTTAAAATAGTACCGTCGCCGCCCATTGCAATAAGCATATCCGAATCTTTAAACAGATCCTCCCACGGTACGCTTTGAGCACCGTTTACCGTACAGCTTTCGCACATTTTAACACGCACACCTGCCGAGACAAGTGTGTCTACAAGCTTTGATGTGTGCAGCAGATTGCTGTCACGGTTAATATTTGAAACAACTGAAACGCACTTCATATAAGCCACCTCTATATCGCTTCCTGATGGGATTTTTCCACAACGACGGCAGTATCTGTTTCGATGCTGTCTGCGCCCTTTTCAAGGAAAAGAAGGTATTCAATATTTCCCTCCGGTCCCCGTATTGGTGAAAAGGTCAAACCCTTAATACCAAACCCGTTTTGTTTGCAGAAATTAACAATTTTATCTATAACTTCCATATGGACATTTTTGTCACGGACAACACCTTTTTTGCCTACCTTGTCACGCCCTGCCTCAAACTGAGGTTTTATCAGACATACGATTTTGCCGCCCTCTTTGAGCATATCATATGCAACGGGAAGTACAAGGGTAAGGGATATAAAAGAAACATCTACCGATGCAAAGTCAAGAGGTTCAATTTTTTCTTTATCTATATACCTTATATTGGTACGCTCCATATTAACAACCCGGGGGTCGGTTCTGAGCTGCCATGCAAGCTGTCCGTAACCCACATCAACACTGTATACTTTAACCGCACCGTTTTGGAGCATGCAGTCGGTAAAACCGCCGGTGGATGCACCTATATCCATACAGGTCATACCGTCGAGTTTTATATCAAAAGAGCTGATTGCCTTTTCAAGCTTTAATCCGCCCCGGCTCACATACCGGAGTCTATTCCCCCGGACCTCAATCTTTGCCTCCACGTCAAAAAAGCTTCCGGCCTTATCCTCCCGCTG
>URVP01000165.1 GCA_900551345.1 uncultured Eubacteriales bacterium | reverse complement strand
GAATTAATACGGTTTTTCCAACACCGGCACCACCGAACAAACCAATTTTACCACCCTTGGGATATGGTTCAAGAAGGTCAATTACCTTTATACCTGTTTCAAGGATTTCAACTACCGGACGCTGTTCTTCAAATGAAGGTGCTTTACGGTGAATTTCCCAATGTTCCTCTTTATCTGATATAGGCTTGCCGCCATCAATTGGCTGACCCAGTACATTAAACATACGGCCCAGTGTGCTTTTCCCCACCGGAACCTGTATACCGTGACCGGCTGCGATAACCTCCATACCTCTGGCAAGGTCTTCACTTTGTGCCAGCATGATGCATCGAACCGTATCAGATCCTACATGCTGTGCCACTTCCATAACTCGGGTTTCTCCCGCCACGGATACGGTTAAGGCTTCTTTTATTTTAGGCAGAGTACCGTTTTTAAACTCAACATCGATAACCGGACCGGATACCTCAGTTATTGTTCCTATATTCATCTGTTTGCCGCCTCCCGGATTCGTTTTCTTTTTTGTGCTTTCGCACCCGCCGAAACTTCTGTGATTTCCTGTGTAATTGCAGATTGTCTGACACGATTGTATTCAATCGAAAGTTCACTCAGAAGCTTTTCGGCATTTTGATTTGCTGAATTCATAGCCGTCATGCGTGCATTTTGTTCACTGCAAAAGCTGTCAACAAGAGCACTGTAAATAAATCCGGATATATAACTGGGCATTACATGGTCCAGTACATCCGTTACCGACGGAGTAAATTCATAGGACACATCGGAAATAATACTGTCCTTTGCCATGGCAAAATGCATCCTGTTAAAAGGAAGAAGTCTTGTAGAAAGTGCCTCGGCAGCCAGACTGTTTTTTAAGTCTGTATAAACGACAAAGATTTTTACCAATTTTCCTTTATCAAACTGGTCAAGCAGCAATGCACTAATCTCCCTGGCTCTTTGCATGGTAGGGTTTTGTGCCGTATAGAGAAAGCTATGTTCGATAGGTATATTATGGTGTGTAAAAAAACGCCGACCGTATTCTCCGACTACAAAAAGCTTAGTGTTGGGGTGCTCTGACATAAGCCGCTGAGCCTCTTTTATAACATTCATATTGTAAGCGCCGGCAAGTCCTTTATCAGCAGTAATAACCAGACAACCATAGGTGCCAACCGCATCGTCGCTTCCATCAGCAGGGTAAAAATACTTACTGTTTATCTCACCGGCACTGCGGAAAATTCTCTTTATTTCCGCTTTTAAAGCACTAAAGTAGGGCCTTGTCTTGTCCAGTTCGTTTTTCGCTTTACGCATCTTAGTAGATGCAATAAGATACATGGCATTGGTAATTTTCTGTGTATCCTTTACACTGCTCATATGATTTTTTATTTCTTTCATATTGGACATTATAAATCACCGCCTTGCTCTTTTTTTACAAAGGCCTGAGCGTATTTAATAATCTCCTGTTTAGTTTCGGGCGTAAGAACACCTCTCTTATCGATTTCACTGCAAATGTGCGGAGCAGTTTTTTCTATATAAGCTACAAGTTCACGACTAAGTTTGTTTACCTTTTCCGGCGGTACATCCTGCATAGTGTGACCGAGAGCCGCAACTAAAGTTATAACCTGTTGATGCTGAGTCATAGGATGGTACTGTTCCTGTTTAAGAAGCTGCATCAAGCCCTGACCATAGAAAAGCTGACGCTTGGTTGCATCGTCAAGGTCACTGGAAAACTGTGTAAATACTTCCATTTCACGATACTGAGCAAGTTCCAGACGAATAGCACCGGCAGCACTTTTCATAGCTTTTGTTTGAGCATCACCACCAACACGGGATACGGAAAGACCAACATTTACCGCAGGGCGCTGCCCTGAGAAAAACAAATCACTTTCCAAGAAAATCTGACCGTCAGTGATAGAAATAATATTTGTAGGTATATATGCGGATACATCTCCGGCCTGTGTTTCTACAATGGGAAGCGCAGTCATGCTTCCTCCGCCTTTTTCATCAGAAAGATGTGCTGACCTTTCCAGCAGGCGGGAATGGAGATAGAAAACATCACCGGGATAAGCCTCACGGCCGGGTGAACGCTCAAGAAGCAAACTAAGAGCTCGATATGCAATGGCATGCTTAGACAGGTCATCATAAACAATAAGCACATCCTGTCCTTTGTTCATGAAATACTCACCCAGAGCACAGCCCGAATATGGAGCTATATACTGCATGGGATCTGCATCGCTGGCTGAAGCGCAAACAACAATGGAGTAATCCATAGCGCCCTTTTTGCGCAAGGTTTCAACAAGCTGAGCAACCGAGCTTGCCTTTTGTCCTATTGCAACATATATACAGATTACATCTTTTCCTTTTTGATTAAGAATGGTGTCAAGGGCAATAGCCGTTTTTCCTGTTTGTCTATCGCCAATAATAAGTTCACGCTGACCTCGACCAATAGGGAACATGGAATCAATAGCAAGAAGTCCCGTTTCCATGGGGGTGTCTACCGGTTGACGGTCAATAATGCCGGGAGCAGGTGCTTCAATCGGACGATAGCCCTCCTCCTTTATGCTGCCTTTGCCGTCAATGGGTGCACCAAGAGCATTAATAACACGGCCCACAAATTTATCACCAACAGGCACACCTGCGGTTCTGCCGGTTCGTCTTACAACACTTCCGGATGTAATGTCACGATCATCACCAAACAAAATACAACCTACATGATCTTTTTTTAGATCCTGTACCATGCCTCTTATTCCTGATGAAAAAATCAAAATTTCGCCGTATGTGGCATGTTCCAATCCTGAAACAGAAGCTATACCGTCTCCTACGCTTATAACATAACCTATCTGTTCCGCAAGTGCGGCAGGAGTCCAATCATTAAGACTTTCCTGAAGCAACGGGATAACATTTTCATCGGTATGTGAAGCGATAGATGTCCAAATATCTTGCAGCTGTTTTAAACGACCGGATATGCTCCAGTCATACACATCGGTACCTACTTCAAGACGAAAACCCTTTTTGATTGTAGATTCCAATGTCCAACTTAAGTCTATATCACAACCATATTTTTCCTTCAAAAATTCGACAATACGCTCTTTGTCAGATTGTTTTGGCTCAGAAGCACTGAATATGACAGCTTGAAGTATATTAGCATCATTTTGTTTCATGGGCTTCACCTTCCCTTGCCGCATCTATAAACTGTCCGTATATATCGTCTGATGATTCGAGAACTTTCTGCGCTGCTGAAACGGCAAGCTTAGTAATATCCTTCTGTGCTCCGGCAAGTATTCTCTGTCTTTCGTCACGAGCCTTTTTCTGTGCATCACTTATTATTTTTTTGGACTGTTCTTTAGCAGATGAAATCTGTTTTTCAGCTTCTGTTTCAGCTTCTTTCAGTATATTTGCACGCATGGAGGAAATTTCAGCATCAGCATCTGAAAACTGCTTTTCATATGATTTTTTCAAATTTTCCGCATCATTTAATTTTGTTTCAGAGTCTTCCTCCATTTTCTTATAGTACTCCACACGCTGATTCATAAACTTTTTGACCGGCTTGTAAAGAAGAATATATAAACCTCCGGCAAGAATTGCAAAGTTCAATAAATGCAGCAAAATTTGCTGCCAATCAATGTTCAATGGAAGATTCATTTCAGTCACCTGCCTTTACAGAACGAATACAATAAGAATTGCAATAATCAAAGCATAGATAATAGCTGTTTCGACAAACACAAGACCGAGCATAAGGTTTGTTCTGATTTTACCTTCAGCTTCGGGCTGACGGGATATACCTTCAGCTGATTTTGCAATTGCAATACCCATACCTACTGCACCGGCTCCGGCTGCAAGACCGA
>URVP01000164.1 GCA_900551345.1 uncultured Eubacteriales bacterium | reverse complement strand
TTCTCCGTCTATTATGGCCTTTTTCTCTCTGCCGTCCTTCAGCAGCTCCCGCAGCACCGGCTGCACCTGCACCCGTAGCAGCTCCTGCAGGCGCTACTACAATTGCAGCACCTATGCCCGGAACAATACTTGATATTAAGGTTTCAAACGGAGCTAAAGTAAAATCAGGAGATGTAATTGCAATTCTTGAAGCAATGAAGATGGAAAATGAAATTATGGCTCCATGTGACGGTACAGTAGCTTCCATCAATGTTACAAAAGGTGCAACTGTTAACACAGGCGACATTATAGCAAGTCTTAACTAATGAGTTACACTTTTTAATATACGTTGAATGGAGGTATAACGATGGATGCATTTATAAACGGTTTTCTTGGTTTTGTAAAAGATACCGGTTTTTATATGCTTGCAGATAACTGGAAATGCATCATAATGATTGCAATTGCATGCGTTTTGCTTTATCTTGCAATTGTCAAAAAATTCGAACCGCTGCTTCTCTTGCCTATAGCATTCGGTATGCTTTTGGCAAATCTGCAGCTTGACCCTGACTATATGGTTATCCACAATAATTTATTTGTAGATGATGATCCTAATTTTCATATGGACATACAAAAGATAATAACAGAAGGAGGTCTTCTGGACTTCCTTTACCTTGGCGTTAAACTGGGCATTTACCCTCCCCTTATCTTTGCAGGCGTAGGCGCAATGACGGATTTCGGTCCGCTTATCGCTAATCCCAAGAGTTTGCTTCTCGGTGCAGCTGCACAGCTGGGCGTTTTCGTTGCTTTCTTCGGAGCTTTGTTCTTGGGATTCACACTTCCGGAAGCTATGTCTATAGGTATTATCGGCGGTGCTGACGGTCCTACTGCAATTCTTGTAACGAAAACTTTAGCACCTTCACTTCTGCCTGCCATTGCTATAGCAGCTTATTCATATATGGCGCTTATACCTATTATTCAACCGCCGATTATGAAGGCTCTTACTACGAAGAAAAACAGACAGATTGTTATGGGACAGCTTAGAGAGGTTTCTAAAACTGAGAGAATAATATTCCCCATAGCTGTTACTATTGTTGTATGTCTTACCCTGCCCTCCGCACTTCCTCTTGTAGGTGCTCTTATGCTGGGAAATCTTGCTAAAGAGAGCGGAGTTGTTGACAGACTTTCAAAGACTTTCCAAAACGAACTTATAAATATAGTAACTATTTTCCTGGGACTTACCGTAGGTGCTACAGCTTCAGCCGATACTTTCCTTACTGCTGAAACTCTGTTTATAGTTTTCCTTGGATTCGTAGCATTCTGTATCAGCACAGCAGGTGGTGTTATATTCGGTAATATAATGTGCAAGCTGTCCGGCGGAAAAATCAATCCGCTTATCGGTTCTGCAGGCGTATCAGCTGTTCCTATGGCAGCAAGAGTTTCACAGGTTGTAGGTCAGCAGGAAAATCCCGCAAACTTTTTGCTTATGCACGCTATGGGCCCGAATGTTGCGGGAGTTATAGGTTCTGCCGTTGCTGCCGGTGTATTCCTGACAATGGCACCCATGTTCTAATATAAAAGCCGCATCATGCGGTTAGAAGGAGGTTAATTATGGCTAACAATGCGAAAAATCCTGTAAAAATTACAGAAACCATATTAAGAGATGCTCATCAGTCCCTCATTGCGACAAGAATGACTACCGAAGAGATGCTTCCTGTTGTAGAAAAGCTTGATAAAGTAGGTTACAATTCTCTTGAAGCATGGGGCGGAGCTACTTTTGATGCCTGCCTCAGATTCCTTAACGAAGACCCCTGGGACAGACTCAGAAAAATTAGAGCAAAAGCTAAGAATACAAAACTTCAGATGCTTTTCAGAGGACAGAATATTTTAGGATACAGAAACTATGCCGATGATGTAGTTGAATACTTCGTTCAGAAATCAATTGCAAACGGTATAGATATAATAAGAATATTCGATGCTCTTAATGACCCGAGAAATCTTCAGACAGCTATTAAAGCAACCAAAAAAGAAAAAGGACATGTACAGGCTGCTGTATGTTACACAATCAGTCCGGTTCATGACATTCCCTTCTTTGTAAAGCTTGCTAAGCAGCTTGAAGACATGGGAGCAGATTCTATTTGTATTAAAGATATGGCAGGTTTGCTTCTTCCTCAGCCTGCGTATGACCTTGTGACTGAAATGAAGAAGAATGTAAAAATTCCGATACAGCTCCATACACACTATACCAGCGGTGTTGCTTCTATGACATACCTTAAGGCTATCGAAGCAGGTGTTGATGTGGTTGATACTGCTCTTTCGCCTTTCGCTATGGGTACTTCCCAGCCTGCTACTGAGCCTTTGGTCGCAGCACTTCAAGGCACAGACAGAGATACCGGACTTGACCTTAATCTTCTTAATGAGTGTTCTGAACATTTCAGACCGATTCGTCAAAAGTATCTTGATTCCGGTCTTCTCGACCCCAAGGTTCTCGGTGTTGACATTAATACTCTTCTTTATCAGGTACCCGGCGGTATGCTTTCAAACCTTGTTTCGCAGCTCAAACAGCAGGGTAAAGAAGATAAACTGGATGATGTGCTTAAAGAGGTTCCCGAAGTAAGAAAAGACCTGGGTTATCCTCCCCTTGTAACTCCTTCCAGCCAGATTGTGGGTACTCAGGCTGTGCTTAATGTTCTTGCAGGCGAAAGATATAAGATGATTTCAAAGGAAACCAAAGGTATAGTAAGAGGAGAGTACGGAAAGACTCCCGTTCCGATTTCCGATGAAATCAAAAAGAAGATTATCGGAGATGAAAAACAAATCACATGTAGATTTGCCGATACTCTTAAACCTGAACTTGACAAGCTTCGCAAAGAAGCAGCTCAGTATATAGAACAGGATGAAGATGTACTTTCATACGCTTTATTCGGTCAGGTAGCAGAAAAATTCTTTGAAAAAAGAAGAGCTGCTAAATATAAGATCGAAGGCAGCGTTGCAAGTATGACAGATATGACAAATCCCGTTTGATAAAACTATCTGAAAAGGTTTTGTTGTTAACATGAACATAATAACAAAAATCAAAAACGAATATGGCAGCTACAGTAAAGGACAGAAGCTTATTGCCGATTATGTGCTTAATCACTATGAGCAGGCTTCTTACCTTACTGCCGCTGCTCTCGGCAAAACCGTGGGCGTCAGTGAGTCCACGGTTGTTCGCTTTGCATCAGAACTTGGATATGAAGGTTATCCTCAGTTCAAAAAAGCACTTCAGGAGGTTATCAAGACTAAACTGACATCCGTTCAGCGTATGTCAATGGCAGAAACACGAATTGGCAATGATGAACTCCTTACATCTGTACTTAATCAAGACATTGACAGAATTAAATTTACTTTGGAAAACATTGACCGAGAAGCTTTTAAAAGAGCTGTAAACATTATCGATGAAGCTGAGGATGTATATATTCTGGGAGTAAGAAGTTCCGCAGCACTGGCTGTATTTATGTCTTTTTATCTTAACCTGATCAGACCCAATGTCCATATTATTCAGACTGTCAGTGCAAGTGAAATGTTTGAGCGTTTAATTCGTGTTAATCAAAAATGCGTGTTTATCGGCATTGGATTTCCTAGATATTCCATGCGCACGATAAGAGCTATTAAATTCGCTAAAAGCAAAGGTGCAAAAGTTATTGCTTTTACCGACAGCATAGATTCTCCTTTAGCTGAAAATGCCGACTGCACACTGACTTCTTCCAGTGATATGACCTCTTTTGTGGACTCTTTGGTTGCACCCCTTAGCGTCATTAATTCATTGCTTGTTGCGCTTAGTCTCAAAAATAAAAACGAACTTGTGCATACTTTTGATGAATTGGAAAAAATTTGGTCCGAATATGATGTATACGAG
>URVP01000163.1 GCA_900551345.1 uncultured Eubacteriales bacterium | reverse complement strand
GGACCCTGAGGTGGCACAGGCAGTTATGATTTCTTCGGCATGCCCAACTGCGGCAGTTACCACATTGTTTGCCGCAAAATACGGTCTTGATGCCGATTATTCAGCACAGCTGGTTTCAGTAACAACACTTCTGTCCATTGTTACCATACCGCTTATGACGGTGATTTGCTCTCTTGTAATAAAATAACAGAAAAGGATGACCATATATGACTTACGGCTTTTCAAAAAAAGTTGAACATTTTAATACGGGTGTTTTTACCGCTCTGACTGAAAAGAAAAACAAATTGGAGGCCGAGGGGAAAAAGCTCTTTAATTTGTTTGTGGGAACACCGGATTTTAAACCAAGTCAGAGTGTTATGGATGCTGTCTGCAAGGCGGCTTCAATTCCGGAAAATTATAAGTATTCACTTCAAGACCTGCCCGAGCTTCTTTTGGCAGTGGTAGATTATTATAAAGAGCGTTACGGCATTGATATTTGTCCCGAAAACATAACATCTATGAACGGCTCGCAAGAGGGAATGTGTCATATAGGCATGACGCTGTGCAGTCCCGGTGATACGGTGCTTTTGCCCGATCCCGGTTATCCTGCCTTTGAAGCAGGTGCTTTTTTCGGCGATGCAAATATAGTTTATTATCCTCTTGTTAAGGAAAACGATTTTCTGATTAAAATAGAGGATATTGATAAGCAGATACTCAAAGATACAAAATACATAGTAGTATCCTATCCGTCAAATCCCGTTGGTGCAGCAGCACCCAAAGAGATGTATGAAAAACTTATTGAATATGCAAAAAGATATAATTTTATAATTATAAATGATAATGCATATTCGGATATTATATTTGACGGAAGAGAGGGTTTTTCTTTCCTGTCTCTGGACGGGGCGCAGGATGTGGGCATTGAATTTTTTTCCCTGTCAAAATCCTTTAATGTGACGGGGGCAAGAGTTTCTTTTGCAATCGGTAACAAAAGTATAATAGATGCTTTTAAAGTCATTCGTTCTCAATACGACTTCGGTATGTTCCTGCCCGTTCAATACGGCGCAATAGCAGCGCTTAAAAGCGGCAGAGATTATGTTAAAAATCAATGCTTGATGTATCAGAAACGGCGTGATGCATTGTGCGGCGGTCTTCGCAGCATTGGGTGGAATGTACCCGATTCCCAGGGTACCATGTTTGTATGGGCACCTATACCGCCGAATTATTCAACTTCGGCAGAGTTTTGTGACGCTCTTATCGAAAAGGCAGGCGTTCTTTGTACTCCCGGCAGCTCTTTCGGCCCTCACGGCGAAGGGTATGTTCGCTTTGCTTTGGTTCTGCCCGAAGATGAGCTGAAAAAAGCTGTGGAGGCAATAGAGAAAAGCGGAGTATTAACAAATAAATAAAAAAGGAAGTAATGGTTCATGGAAAGATATAAAGAAAAGATAGCCGGAAAAATAAGAGTAGATACGGATATACCTTTTGCACAGGTTACCGGACATGACTCAAATCCCGAGACACTTTGTCTTGATATTTATTCTCCCGAGGAGGACACCGAAAAAAACAGAAGAGTTATTATTCTTATTCATGGGGGCGGATTCAGGAATTGTACAAAGCAGCAGGAGTATATCGTTACTCTTGCAAATGAGCTGGCAGGTTACGGATATGTGTGCGTATCTGTAGATTATCGCCTTTATAAAAATGACGAAACTCATCCCGGCAGAAAAATAGGTGCAATCAGTGCTTCCGAAGATGTTGAACTTGCACGGCTTTTTTTATGTGAAAATGCCGACAGATTAGGTATAGATATGAAAAATGCTGCACTTTTGGGCGGCAGTGCCGGAGGAATGACAGTAAACGAGGCATGCAAAAACAAAGCGGCAGGATACAGAGCGGCGGTTTGCCTGTGGGGCGGTCCTGATGAGATTACCGATCCGCACATGTATACCGATATGCTTTTGGTGCATGGAACCGATGACCGGCTAGTTCCTTATGAAAACAGCGTAAAACTGCATAAGGCTTTAAGTGAAGCGTCTGTTTATAGCGAGCTTATTACTCTTGAAGGTGCCGGTCATACGGCAATAGACAGAAAAGATGAATTTTTACCACGGGTTATTGAATTTTTGGATGAAAGAATGAAATAATCATACAGCGTGGTTTTCGGGGTGAAGCACATTCATATCCTGTTTAAACATATCTTCCACAGCCATGGTCAAATCTTTAGGCATAACCTTTTTGCGGCAAAGCCTGTCAAGTACATGTTTTGCTTTTTTCTCGGTTGTGAAGATCTCGCTTATGCTTTCTCCCTCCACAACCATGTTATGTTCATTCAGCTTTTCTATACCTATCCCATAGGTGTTAAAGCCACCGCTGCTGTTACATAAGATATAGTAGCTTAAAACAAATTTTTCAATATGGATGTTTTTGCTGAAAATTCTCTCCTCCATTTTAATGCCTCCTTGTTTTGTTTGTTTAAAAATGCTAAGTCAGAATTAAAGCAAAATGATTACTGTTACATTATAATACAAAACCGCAGTATTTGAGCAAAAAACATTTCGCCTTTTACCGCCGATAAACGACATAATCAAACAGAAAAGAGGGAAAAACAATTGAAAAGCAGCTTTGAAATCGAACGCAAATTTCTGATTGAATACCCCGACATGGCAAATTTTGAGCAAATGGGTGCTGTCAGACTGGATATGGTTCAGACTTATCTGAAAAGCGAAGAGGGTACAACCTCCAGAGTGCGAATGATAAAATCCCAAGACAAGGTGTGCTATGTTTATACCTACAAAAAGAGAATAAGTATGATAAAATGTATTGAAGAAGAAAAAGATATATCAAAAGATGAATATGAACGACTTCTTCAAGAGGCAGATAAAAGTTTGCGTCCTATCGAAAAGGTCAGGTATAAGCTGCCTTTCGGAGAACATGTTTATGAAATAGACATATATCCGTTTTGGAAAAACAAAGCTGTTATGGAGGTTGAAATAGACAGCGAAGAGGAGGAGTTTCAAATTCCCCCTATGGTAAAAATTATAAAAGAAGTTACCCAAGATGTAAGGTATAAAAACTTTTCTCTTGCAAGCGGAAATGTTCCCGAAGATTAAATCCGTCGGATAATACTTAATTATCCGACGGATTTTCGTTGTCCTTTTGCTTTATTTTGTTTATGTATATATCGCAAATTTGTTTGTATTCTTTGACTTCTTCCTGTCCCTTATCATTAACACAGTACACACCGTCCTGCGTTTTTTCAAACCAGCCGTAGTAATTTTGCCTGAGTATGGAGTATGTTTTTTCTCCCGTGCCGTATTTTTTTATATCACCGCAGGTCATATTGCCCTTTGTAAGCAGGCAGCAAGCAATAAATATGGCATTTTCACGGTAGGCGGTTACTATTTTCTTTTTACTGCTTCCGCCCGTGTTTAAATTTGCTGTGCGGTTTTCCATCTCGTTTTTTAATTTTTTTCGTTTTTTATAATTAATGTTTACGGGAGTCTGCTGCGGCTCTAAAACAATTTGTGCATATTTTTCTGTATCGATTAGGTCAGTAAGAATAAGTCCTGCTCCCAATCTTTTTAAAAGCCTTAAGGTTTCTTTCCATTTTTTCGATTTTGTGTCCTTAGGTTTGGGAATGGCGGCATAAACATAACGGCATACGGTTTGCCTTTCAACAATCTGATATACAAGTTTAAGGTTAAAAGCAGTTTTAAGCTCTATTGCAATCTGCTCTCCGTCTTTTTCCGCCACTACATCGCAGTCCGCCGCTTCAGCCATAACTCTGTAGCCCATGTCCTCGAACAGCTTTTTCACCGGTTCATAAAGTTCGGTTTCATACATATTATCAACTCCATATTTAGATTATAACATAAGTACAAGTCGCAAATCGACTTGTTACACACCGTTTCAATAAAC
>URVP01000162.1 GCA_900551345.1 uncultured Eubacteriales bacterium | reverse complement strand
CCTCATGGGAGAACATCAAAAGTGTCGTTGTGACGGCGATGACATCTGCTATAGGCTCTGCCAAGAATACTGCCAGCACTTTGTCTCCTATAAACTGAGGCAAGATAAAAATAAATGGTATCAGCAGAATTATCTTTCTTAAGATAGCTAAAAAGGAACTCTTCTTGGAGTTTCCGAAGGCTATAAATGTCTGCTGACATGTCGTTTGAAGTCCCATCAGACCTGCCGAGGCCATATATATTCTCAGAGCCCAGCAAGACAACTGACTGAGCTGCGGATCGTCAGTAAATACGGCCACAAATGCAGACGGGAACAATTCCACCGCCGCCCAGAGAAACATAGAATACGATACACAGCATATAGTCTGCAATTTGAAGGCTTTCTTTACTCTTTGAGGATTCTTGGCTCCGTAATTATAACTTATTATCGGCTGGCCTCCCTGTGTAAACCCCTGCAGCGGAAGCAGCGCAAACTGCATTATGCTAGACAGTATAGTCATGGCTCCCACCGCCAGATCTCCTCCGTATCTGAGAAGAGAAAAGTTGAAGCAAAGTACCAGCAGACTTTCTGTGGAAGTCATTATAAACGGAGCTATCCCAAGCCCCACGCAGGGAAAAAGTATATGCGCCTCTATCTTCATGTTTTCCCTTTTAAGTCTCAGGGTCGTCTTATCGCCGCATAAAAATTTAAATGCCCAGACGGCGCTAAGAGCCTGCGAGACGACCGTAGCCACAGCCGCTCCTCTTACGCCCATATCCAGCAAGAAGATGAATATCGGATCGAGCACTATGTTTGCTGCCGCTCCTATTATCACCGTCATCATACTCACTCTCGAAAACCCCTGGGCGGAAATAAACGAATTCAGGCCTAAGGTGAGCTGAACAAAGATGGTTCCCATAGCGTAGATGGTTATATATTCTTCCGCATATACTATAGTATTGTCACTGGCGCCGAAGAGATAAAGCAGCGGCCGCCTGAAGATCAGCACTATTGCGGTAAGTATGACTGCAACTATTATCAGCGCCGAGAAACAATTTCCCAAGATCTTCTCTGCCGTCTTGTTATCTCTTTTGCCCATGAAAATACTGGCTCTCGGCGCGCCGCCCATGCCTACAAGATAGGCGAAAGCCGAAACTATCATTATTATGGGAAAGCATATTCCTACTCCCGTCAAGGCAACGGCTCCCACTTCATCTATGTGTCCTATGTACATCCTGTCTACCATGTTGTAGAGCGCATTTACTACCTGAGATGTTATAGCCGGAACTGCAAGAATAAAGAGCAGGTGTTTTACCGGCTCTTTTCCGAGATCTACTTCTCTGTTCATGGTCATTCTCATAAATATTCTTCCTCCGCTGCCTTGAAATTCCGCATTATCTTCTCCGTATTTTTCCACATACTCCTCATACAGCCTGTCATAATTTTCTTTTGAGGGTGTAAAAGATGTTTCTATCCAGCCCGGATTATACCAATATATTCCGCCGTTCTCATTAAAAATCTTTAAATACCTTTGCTGCGAACCTAAAAACAAAGCAATACAATCATCAGTTTTAGGCACTATAATCGGGATTTCCTTTGCTTCCACATCAACAACGCCACGGGAGCAAAGACCATATCCTAAAACAATTGCCGAAAAATCCTCAATTAACTCGCCGGAAACAGTTTTGCGTACGGAAAGTATCTCATCGATCTTATTATTTATTTCCCTGCGAAGGATATAGGGGGTATTGTGCAAACCCTGAGGCAGAAAATAAGGCGTAACAACATTTTCTGAACGAGAGGCAAGCATGCATATTTCCCTTTGCATAACCTGACAAGCTATAACAGCTATTTTCACTTTTTTGCTCCCCCTTTTATATATTCCTTCAGTCTTTTAATCTCTTCTTTGCTGCATTCTTGTTTTGAATAACGGGCTTTTTCATATATGCGTCGTATTTCACCGTCCACCAGGTCATTCTCAAGTCCCAAAAGGCTGCTTATTTCATATGGTGTTTTATTTTGCGAAAGTTTAGTCTTTTTAATCTGACTATTCTTTTTTACATATTTTTTATAGTACTTTCTTACTTTATTATGCAAAGCTGTATTTGGCGATTTTAATATTCGATTTTGCCTTAATACCTTATCGGATTTGGAGGGCATAATAAAACTATCTGATTCATTTCTTCGTCCTGCACCTACTCCTGCATTTGTAAATATTGAATACAATTTAAATATCAGCCATATTACAAGAGCGATGGCGCCAATAATTAAAACGGCTATAAAGAAATACCTTACTATTTTCTCTATAATCTCCACAAAAGCAGGCATATCATTTTTGTCAAAAGCGTCTTTTACGAATCCGAACAAATCATCGTCCTGTGCAGTTTCGGTACTTTCCACATATTCACCCTGAAGACTGTATACTATCCATCTTGCAACGGCAGAGGCAACCGTATAAAGAGCACTGCCTATATGTCCCACAATAAATTCTGAGCCCATATAACGCACTGCAACCATAAATATGCCTACAACAGCACTGAAACCGCATACCAGGCTGTAACTGCGAAGCTTTATATCTTTTATCGGCATGTTTCCATTATCATTGTGCTCTATAAAATCACCGGTATTATAAAAACCCACCCGCATAAAGTAAAGGGTCATAAATACGGCGGTAAGAACAAAACAGGCATACTCAAGAAAGTCATATTCGAGATACGATGCCGCATATGCTGCGGCAAGAAAAACAAGTGCTTGTGCAAAATGTATTCTATTGCCTTGATAAAATGACTTTTTGAGCTGTGCTATCGAGTCAATTATATAACCTACGATAAATACTCCGCAGACTATTCCGGCTGACATTGGATGAACACACACAACCATAAAAACACTAAAAAGAATATGCAACAAAAAAAACATTGCAAAATTTGTAGTTTTGCTGCGAATAAAAGCAAAAACCAAAGAAGTTATAATACAAACGGCAAGGCCGGTCATAAGAGATAAAAAGCCGTCTCCGTATATATAGCCGAGCGCTACAGAAAGTACCGCACCGGGCACTATTCCCCTCATCAAAAGTTCAATTATGTAGGAAGCTGTTTTTTTGCTTTTCACTGCGACACCTCCCATAAATAAACATTACCGTAAAAGGACAGATCGGGGATAGGGTCAACCGAACGGTATGTAACAATCCATCCCGAACCTTCATGCTTAGAACAAATATCAGCATACAAATTTTGCAGCTGCTGTGAACAGCAAGACGAAATAAGCAGATATTGTATTCGGCTGTCAGGTTTAATATCAATAAGTTTATCAATGAAAGATTTTCTTTCCTTGTCCAAATCCAGACGGGCAAGTCCTTCTTTTATAATATCTACATGACTTTGTCCACTGCCGCTGTCTATTAAAAGTTCCTTTCCGGTGGTAATATCTCGCCCGTTGGACACAATACTTACGGGAACACCTTGAGATATAAAGAGCCTGGACATAGAGGCAGCAATTCGTATCTCTTCTTCAAACAGAGCAAACTCCTGCCATTGAGTATCTGAATCGAAATCCAAAAGAATGCACACAGAAGGCGATGCCGTATAATCGTGAGTATTAACTTTGAGTGCTCCCGTTCTTGCTGAAGCTTTCCAATTTATATCACGCATTGAGTCATAACTTTCATAATCTCTAATGTTACGAAACTCAAATGGGTCCTCATAAACCAAGCGTTTTGACAAAACCATGCCCATCATGCTATTAAAGGGGGCGGCAATTCTATTGGTGTCCACCTCACGGGGATATACCGTCAATTGTGAAGAGACGGATTTATTTTCCACAAGCCTTCTTGAAAACAATAAATCATGTGAAGCTATACTTATGCCGCCTATGTCATATACTCCTCTTTTGCGGCATGTAAAATCAATAATACGGCTGATTCTGCGATAGGGCATAACCGTATACATATC
>URVP01000161.1 GCA_900551345.1 uncultured Eubacteriales bacterium | reverse complement strand
GCCCTACCATTGTAGTGCTGACAGACAGAAACGACCTTGATAATCAGCTTTACGCACAATTTGCAAAATGCAAGGACTTTTTAAGACAAGAGCCTATGCACGCAGAAAGCCGAGAGAATTTAAAATCATTGCTTGCAGGCAGACAGGCAAACGGTATTATATTTACCACTATGCAAAAGTTCCAGGAGTCCCACGAACCCCTTTCGGAGCGTCGTAATATCGTTGTTATGGCTGACGAAGCACACAGAGGACAATACGGACTTGTTGAAAAAATAAAGATTACAAAGAATGAAGACGGCGAAGATGTGGCAAAACGAGTTGTCGGTACGGCTCGCATTATCCGCAACACCTTGCCCAACGCTACATATATCGGATTTACAGGCACGCCTATATCTTCCAAAGACCGCAGTACACAAGAAGTTTTCGGTAAATATATCGACATCTACGATATGACCCAGGCGGTGGAGGACGGAGCGACACGCCCCGTTTATTATGAAAGCCGTGTAATTAAATTAAAACTTGACAAAAACACTCTGGATCTAATCGACGCCGAATACGACATCATGGCACAAAATGCCGATGAAGAAGTAATCGAAAAGAGCAAGCGGGAGCTTGGGCAGATGGAAGCGGTTCTCGGCAATGACAGCACAATCAATTCCCTTGTTTGTGACATTCTCGACCATTACGAAAACAACCGTGAGAATCTGCTGACAGGTAAAGCAATGATTGTTGCCTATTCCCGTCCTATCGCCATGAAGATATACAATCGCATTTTGGAGCTTCGTCCCAATTGGACGGAAAAGGTTGCGGTTGTTATGACTTCGAGCAATAACGACCCGGAGCAGTGGCGTCAAATTATCGGTAACAAACACCGCAAGGATGAGCTTGCAAAGAAATTTAAGGATAACAACAGCCCGTTAAAAATCGCCATTGTTGTAGACATGTGGCTGACCGGCTTTGATGTACCGTCTCTTGCTACCCTGTATGTGTACAAGCCTATGAGCGGACATAACCTTATGCAGGCAATCGCCCGTGTAAACCGTGTGTTCGGTGATAAAGAGGGCGGACTTGTTGTTGATTATGTGGGGATTGCTTCCGCTCTTAAACAGGCAATGAACGATTACACCGCACGGGATAAGAAAAATTACGGCGATACGGATATTTCAAAGGTTGCATATCCTAAATTTGCGGAGAAACTGTCTGTTTGCCGTGACAAGTTCCACGGATATGATTATTCTAAGTTTAAAGACGGTACAGAACTTGAAAGAGCGAAAGCAATCAGCGGTGCGGTCAACTTCATTATGGACAGAGAAAAAATAACAGACAAGGACTCTTTTGTAAAAGAAGCCCTTATGCTTAATCAGGCTTTGTCGCTGTGTTCGTCATTGGTTGATGAGGACAGACGACTTGAAGCGGCGTTTTTTGATTCTGTTCGTGTGATTATTTTAAGATTATCAGACAGCGGAGAGGGTAAAAAAATATCGTTGCCCGAAATTAACGCAAGAATAAATGAGCTTTTGAAGCAGAGTATCAAGAGCGAGGGCGTTATAAATCTGTTTTCAGACATAAAGGAAAAGTTTTCTTTATTTGACCATAAGTTCCTTGAAGAAGTAGCTAATATGAAAGAAAAGAACTTAGCGGTTGAACTTTTGAAAAAGCTGATTGCGGAGCAAGTATATGTTTATAAAAGAACAAATCTTGTTAAAGCCCAAAAATTCAGCGAGATTATGCAGCGTTCAATTAATGCATATCTTAACGGTATGCTTACCAATGAAGAAGTTATTGCAGAAATGCTTAAACTTGCAAACCAAATAGCCACCGCACAAAAAGAAGGGGAAAATCTCGGACTTACACCTGATGAACTCGCTTTTTATGATGCTCTTACAAAGCCCGAAGCAATTAAGGACTTTTACGAGAACGATGAATTGATTGCAATAACAAAAGAGCTTGCAGATACCCTCCGCAAGAATAAAACGATTGATTGGCAAAAGCGTGAATCTGCTCGGGCAAAAATGCGTATGCTCATTAAAAAGCTTTTAAAGAAGCATAAGTATCCGCCGGAAGGTATGGAGGATGCGGTTCAGACTGTTATGACGCAGTGCGAACTATGGGCAGACGGTGAAGAAATGGAATAGGAAAGTCATTAAAATGCCGTTTGCAAAAAACAAGTTGAATAAGCGGTTTGGCTAAATTTAGCGAATGGGAAAGAAATATACTTTTTTATGTTCATTACAGCATTTTGCACAAATTGAAGTGTGGGAAATTGTTAAAAACATATAAAAAAACCATATAAAAAAGTGTTGACAATTATATCCAGGGGTGATACAATACTTTCGGCACACAATGTGCTGGAGTTTTGTGAGGTGCCGAAATGGATAATTTTAAGGTCGATTTAATTGCTGACGAAGTATCTGGAGAGATAATTGCCATAGTGGAAAAAATGGCAAAGGAAGAAGGGGCACACAATGTGACGGTACGAAAGGTGCTGTCTGAAATGGGTGTTACCAACAGGGTTTTTTATAATCGTTTCCGAAACATTGATGAAGTGTTGGAGATTGTTTATAAAAATGCCGTGTATAAGATGCACGAAAGCCTCAAGTCGGAATATGATGTTGAAAAAGATTTTTTCGAGTACATTATGGATGTGGCAGTCAAGGTACTGATTAATACATACGATATTAAAATGCATTTCAGCAGATACATGTTTGAGCATGACTCACTGACTCAGGAAAATTTTAATTGGTGGACTGAGAAAACGAAAAAGCTTATTGAGTATGCCAAGGAGAAGAAACTGATTAAAGATGTTGATTCGGATATGCTCAGTTATTCCATATGGTGCTTCTGCCGCGGTTACAATGCGGATGCGGTAAGCAGGAAGCTGTCTTTGGACGAAGCGATAAAGAGTTTTAAATTCGGGTTCGGATGTCTGATTGACGGAGTTAGGATTAAATAGGTGCAAAGGGTTTTACGGCACCGTTACATGATAGTGATTGGATTTGTAAAAATATATCAGCACATTTGGTGCTGAAGGAGGAAAAGTGTTAAATGAGCATAAAAGTATTGGGCACAGGGGCATATGTTCCCGAAAAAATTGTAACGAATGATGACCTTGCACAGATGGTGGATACCTCCGATGAGTGGATAACTCAAAGGGTTGGCGTTAAGGAAAGGCGTGTATCGGTAACCGAAACAGCGGCTGATTTTGCGGTTCAGGCGGCAAAGAGAGCCATGGAAAACGCCAAAGTAAGTGCAGATGAGATAGATTTAATCATAGCGGCAACAATTACGCCCGAAACCATGTGTCCCACGGTGGCGGGAATTGTGCAGAAAGAGATCGGCGCAACATGTCCTGCATTTGATGTAAATTCAGCTTGCAGCGGATTTTTGTTTGCTCTTGACAATGCCGTTTCATATTTGGTAAGAGGCGGAATACGCAATATTTTGGTTATCGGTGCGGAGCGTCTGAGCAAGATTATGGACTGGTCGGACAGAAGCACATGCGTAATATTCGGCGACGGAGCCGGAGCTTTTGTGGTAACGGCGGGAGACGGATACCTTTCCTCAAGGCTTTATACAAGCGGCGGCAACGATGTAATAGAAATTCCTGCATTTACCGGCGGATCACCCTTTTTCAAGGGCGAAGTAAAAGACCCTTACATATTTATGGCAGGACAGGAAACATTCAAATTTGCAGTTAACAGGATAGTTGAAGATATAAAATATGTAGCCGAAAAGGCAGGAATAACACTTGACCAAATAGACCATGTGGTTCCTCATCAGGCGAACATAAGAATTATAGAGTATGCGTCAAAGCGTCTTAAGATGCCGATGGAAAAGTTCTTTGTAAACATTGACAAGTACGGAAACACATCTTCGGCAAGTATACCGATTGCGGCGGCAGAGCTTGATGCATCGGGCAAACTTAAAAGAGGCGACATAGTGGTTATGTCGGCTTTCGGCGGAGGGCTTTCAAGTGCCACCTGCCTTATGAGATGGTAAAAAAAT